>CANBLA010000042.1 GCA_947369305.1 uncultured Clostridia bacterium | reverse complement strand
TATCAGAAATAACTTCACCAGAAGAGGTGGTTGCTAATTCTGCATTGGAGTGGTTTTTAGTCTGTTTTGGTTTATCTTCTTTTATAATAGTATTGATGATGATTAAAGTTATGACTAAAATTACTAAAAATACCACTAAATTTTCAATTTTTCTGTTTTTGTCTTTGAACAATTTTTTTAATTTTTCCATCAATATGCTCCTTAATAGATAAAAATTTTATTTTTATTCAGATTATAATTTTCTGAAATATAATTTTTGATATCTTCTTCATGTATTAAATTTTCTTCATTTTGCACTTTGTTTCCAATTTCTACTGTTTCAACTTTTGAAATGTTATTTTCTTGTATCTCCAATTCAACTTTTTCAAAGTTTTCATAATTTTTGTCATAAGTTATCTGAATCGTTTTAACAATACAATTAAATTCCTCTTGAATACTATTTTTTAAAGTTTGTTCTATTCCATCAGCATATAATTTTTGAATATCTTTTGTGTTCACAGAGGAGGTTTCAACTGTTGGTATATTCAGAAAATTAGAAAATTCCATATTCGTATTTAGTTTTCCCAAAAATGGATTTAATATGGTGAAAATAATATAAATTCCAATCACAACTTTGACATATTTTTTGTGATTTCCTTCTGGTAAAATCGATTCGATAATCATAGAAAGAATTACTGCAACAATGATACCTTCACACCAACTTTTCAAAAATCTAATCATTTTTCCCTACCTTTATCGATACATTAGACTACTATTTGTAATTTTTAAAACTAATGTCACCCCAATCATAAACATACTAGAAACCGAAAACAAAATCGCTAATAAAATTTTATAACTATCTGAAATTTGAGCAATTAGTTTTACAATTTTTTCATCTGCCACAACTTCACAAACACCTGATAATATATAAAATGAAATCCATAAAATTCCCAGCTTCAAAATTGGTAAAATAACAATTCCGTGCTATGATAATAACTCCAATTACTCCTACTGCATTTTTTAAGATATTCCCACAACCAATAATACTATCAACCGAATCACCTAATATTTTTCCGACAACAGGAATAAAATTGGAAACAGCTGCTTTTGCTGTTTTGGCCGTCATTCCATCAACTGAACTGCTAAGTGTTCCTTCAATTGATAAGGTACAAACAAAAATTGTAAGAATAATTCCTAAAATCCACACAATGGACGATTTTAAAAGTTTCGATAAACGATCTATTTGTACTTTATCCGAAATGTTGGAAATAATACCAAATGTAATGGAAATAAGAAGCATTGGTATGATAAAATTGGCAATAAAATTTCCTATAAAACTAATCATAAATAAAATAATCGGTTGAACAATTCCTGTTGTTGTAATACAACCAGTTGTTAGCATTAGTGTTGATAAGAGTGGAATGAGTAAATTCATAAAACTGATAATTTCGCTAATCGTATTACGTGTTAGATCAATAACTGAGACAAAACTATCTATGATGAGCGTAACAATGATTAAATATTGGATAAAATAAACAATTTTAGTACTGCTATTATTTCCTAAATTTTCAATAATGGCTTTAAAAATACTATGAATGATAATAACAATTAAAACAGTAATCATAAGTTGAACAGCAAGCTTTACTTCTTGTCCGTGCCAAATCTAAGATACTGTTTGTCCAAAAATTAGTAGATATACTGCCACTAATAGCACTTGTAAACAGGTTATCTACATTTAAATCTGGAAAATTTTCTTTCGTGTAGTTTGAAGCACTTTGTAGAAAATCAGAAATACCAAGCATATTTTTTTGTGAGTTGATGAATTCATTCATTTTGCTTCCTTTCTTCATTTGTCTTTATAAAATAAGCTTTTTGTTAAGGCAATAATCTGGTCAGTGACTCTAAAGCTGTTGATATAACTGGAATTGACATGGATATAACCATAATTTTTCCACCTAAATCAATTTTACTTGCAATACTACTTTCACCACTATCCTTGCAAATGCTAACCGCATATTCAGTCAAAATCGAAATGCCTGTAATTTTGAGTAAAACAGAAATAAACCCTGTATCACAATGTTTGCTTAATGTTTTGATAAAATCAATAATGCCCCAAAGCGTGTCCAATGAAATATATAATATAATAGCGCCTCCGATTAAAACGGAAAATATAGCAAAATCTTTTCTGTATTCTTTTAAAATAATAGTAATAATGAGTGTTATTAACCCGAACACCTATAATTTTTATAACTTCCATTATAAATCAAACACCGTCCTTACCGTATCAAAAAGCTCACTAATCTCTTTAATGACAATGGTAAGAACAATAACCATTCCAGCTAAAGTTGTCATCATAGCTTGATCTTCTCTACCTGCTTTGCTTAATATCTGATGTAAAACAGCTACCACAATTCCGATACCTGCAATTTTAAATAATAAATTGACATCCATTTATTTTTTCCTCTCTATATTAAAATAATACATATTCCAATTCCAACAACACTTCCCAATGTTTTGAATAATTTGTAATTCTTATTTTTTTCTGTTTCTGCCTTTTGAATTAATGTATTTAGCAATTGGTTGCTTAGCTCAATTTCGCTAACTTGCCCTGCTTTATCCGTTTTACCTAATAATTTTCCAAACATTTTGATCGTTGCTTTGTCTTCGTTATTTAAATTTATATTTTTTTCCACCGCATGATTCCAACTTTGCGCAACTCCTTTTGTATTCATTGTTTCCAGTGTTTCTTGGAAGATGTTTTTTGGATTGCTATAGATAATTTTAGAAATTTCCATAAAAATATCTTTAATTGGTTCGTACGTAAACTCAATTTTACTTTTTAGAACTGCTAGTGCATTTTTCATTTTCTTAAGCTCGGCTACACGATTATCATATGTTTTTGCTTTTAAAATTCCTATGCTTGTACAAATTCCTAAAATTAAAATAAGTAATAATATTTTTAAACAAACTAACATGTTCAATCTCCTATTTTCTCGTATGCTGTACTTTTCTTGTTCATTTGATATACTTCTCTAATACTGCCTTTTTGTGTCACATCTAAAAAAATTAATTTTTCAAAAATGTGCAAATTCATCAAATTTTTCAGCACAGAATTTAGCATAATGTCCTCCATACTTCCTCCATGAGCAGTAAAAATTCCTTTGCATCCAGAACACATAGCATAATTGATAGCTTCTACATCATCTTTGTTACCGATTTCATCTGCTACAATTACTTTTGGTGCCATAGAACGAATAAGCATACGCATTCCAATACTTTTGTGGACATTTTCTATCACATCGGTTTTAACACCAATATCATTTTGTGGAACCCCTTTATAGAGTGCTGCAATTTCTCCTCTTTCATCAACTACCCCAACATTAATTGCCTTAAATTTCATTTCTTTAATACCATTAGATATTTGTCTTACCAAATCACGTAAAACTGTTGTCTTTCCAGCTCCCGGAGGTGCAATTAGAAGTGTGTTAAATACTTGATTATTCTCTAAATCTAATACGTGTTTTAATAGTTTATTGCTACTTCCAACTACCTGTCTAGCAACTCTAAAATTTAGACTATAAATGTAATTAATATTAATAACTTTTCCTTCATCAATTACACAAGAACCTGTTATTCCAACTCGATGACCACCTTTAATGGTAATAAATCCTTCAGAAATTTGGTTTTGATACGTATAAATTGAATTTTCACAAATCATTTGCAAACAAGACAAAATTTCTTCAGTTGTTACAGTATATTTTACAATTTTGTCACAGTCATTAAATTTCAAAATAATCGGTCTTTGAACACGGAGTCTAATTTCTTCTAATGTATCCATCTTGTCCAAAATTTCCTCAGCAATTTTTTTTTCTATTTTTTCTGGAAAATATTTTAAGATATTGTTCAATTTTTAACCCTCTCCTATGATATTTATTAATATATATGCATAAAAAACTTTTTTAGAACAAAAAATAAAAAATAAATAGCAAATTTACTGCTATTTATTCTTTCTAGTGATTTGAATAATGATTAAAACAGAAATTGTAATCCATACAAATAAAATATTAAGAGAACTTAGATTTTTCGTTAATCCAACGGTAAGTAATAATATCATATATCCGTAATATTCTTCCTATATTTAAAAACAATTCTCTAAAAATGAAATATTCTGTATTCAGTTTTTCTGCAAACGGCTCTTGGTTAGAATAATCAAATAAATTAACTTCTGTTATATTTAAAAGAATATTCATAAATACATAATACACTAAATTATATAAGACAATGGTAATCATATTAACAGAAAAACAAATTGCAATAAAACTTACTAAAACTGCAATTGCTGTATAAAATAAAATTCTATTTTGATAATTTTTATGATAATATTTACCAAATAAATACATAGCTATTATTGTAAATAGTGCAAAAAATGATGTCCAACTTCCAAGTTGAAAATCATCTTTTGTATGATAAATAATCAATAACGAAACAATTAAGCTCATCACACCATATCGTGTAATTCCTTTTAAAAATTCAATAAAATATAGTCTTTTTAGTTTTTTATCTCTTTTGAAAATATTCCAAAACTCTTTTAAATTCATATTCGTTGTTTGAACATTTTTGTTTTCTATTAAAAAACTAAGCATTAATTTAAAAAAAGAAACAACAAGTATAAGTATGGCAGTTACTTCATACGAGTGAATCGTTATATAGACCCCTAGTAAAATTGGAACCATCAAACTAATAACTTCTGAAACCATCTGTTTATAACCTAAATATTTGCTTCTTTCTTTATTTGAAACTTGCTCTGATACTATCATATTGAATGGAAATCCTGTTGTTGCAACAGATAAACCAAACATAATTCCTATTAAATATACATGATCCACAATTTTCTCTTTTAATAAAATAATCATAAAAATAAACAAACATTTTACAAATGTTCCAAATTGATATAAATTCACTTTATTTTTTCGTTTAATAAAATCTCCAACAGCAAATGCTCCAATAGTTGCAACAATCCAAGCAACAATATTATACAACGATAGATAATAAATATTTTGTTCTGAGATCTTATAAAAATAAGCTGTTAAAAAAATATCCAAAAATAAATTAATAATTTGCGCAAGTGCTTGATCCAAAATTAAAATTTGTGATGCTTTAGATAGTTTTATATCTTTTGTTTCCATCTTTATTTAAACTCCCAACTTTCTTAAAACTTTTGCTTCCAATTTTATAAAAATTTCTTTCCTTAAAATAAGCTCTCCAAACTTTGCTTTTTGGTTGTTAAACTTTACCTGTAATAAATCCGTTATCAGCTTTTCCGTTTGCTCATCAATCACTAAAATAATACTGTAGCCATTTAAAATGTCTACACAATTGATTAATAAGAAATCCAAATTATTCTCGCGTTTCACATCTTGCAAAATCTCTCGTATTTTAGTTTCATTCTCTTCTAAAAAATCTTCTATATTGACATATTCTAGTTGACCAATTATAATTTTTTTATCTTCCCATTTCCAAACAACCGAAACTTCCATTTCTTCTCTTAAAGTATCTCGTATTTGTGATTTCTTAATAAAAATTTCTTGAACCTTTTCATCACTAATTTCTAAACAATTTTCCTTTAACCAATTTGCCATTTGTAAATCTTTCTCAGTTGTTACTTTTGCTTTCAAATTCATGGTATTGGAAATAATCCCATAATATAATAAAATCGCAGATTCTCTTGAAATTTCTATTCCATTTTTATAAAATTTTTCTGCTACTAATGTTGCCGCAGCACCTACCATTTCAACATCAAAAATCGCATTTTGGCATATTTTTTTACTTTCTGTTAATATATGATGGTCAATAAAAGCCACAATATTTTCTAGATTTACCTTTTTTGGGATGTTTTCCAAAAAATTTGTATCTACAATGACAATTTTATCGTTTTCACAAATTTTATCTACTGGACTTAGATCAATTTGAAAAATATCACAAACAATTTCCACTTCATGCATTGGATTGCCTTCTATATAATAATTACTATTGTTTCCTGTTTTCCTTAAATATTCAGCATAAGCATACATACTAGAAGTGCCATCCAAATCCGGATTCACATAAGAAGTTACAACATATTTCATTTTCTTTCTCCTTTTTAAGTACCAATAATTCATTTTTTTAATATTATATAATAAACCTTACCAAAAATCAATCAAAATAAAATTGTAAATTTTTCAAAAATACTTGCATTCTTTTTCTATCTCGTGTATAATAATAAAGTAATTTTTAGGGGTATAGTGTTAATGGTAGCACATCGGTCTCCAAAACCGCCTGTGAGGGTTCGAATCCTTCTACCCCTGCCAATAAAATAAAAAACGTTTAGATTTTTCTAAACGT
Source organism: uncultured Clostridia bacterium (assembly GCA_947369305.1). The sequence continues at coordinate 1,342 of CANBLA010000042.1, read as the reverse complement.
TTTTTATCTTTTCTATTTTCTCTTCTTTCTATATTTCCAAATCACAATTCCCACTAAAATAATCATTACTGGAACTACAAAAATTACTGTTAACACAACCTTATTTTGTATTTGTGTCGGCGTGTACGTACTACCTGACATATCTTTTCTAATCTTTAAACCGTTTTCTTTGCTAGCTAAGTTTGCTATTCCATTGATTGCAAAATCTTTATTGCTTTCTAAAGAGGATAATGGATTTTGGCTTAACTCTGAAATAACATAATCCGCACAAAATGTTCCTACTCCTGAAATAATCAATTTTGATTCAATCTTATCTTCGGTCTCTTCTGAAATAGTTTTTGTCATCAAAGCAGATATCGTAAAATGTCCTGACTGACTGCTTTGCGCTGCAGCTGTTGCACTAGTTGTATCCAAATTTGTAATATACAAAGCAGAATCACTCGTTCCAACTAACTCTTCGTATTTAACCTTCAAAGTATCCATTTGTTCACTTGATACAAAATTCAATTTTTCTGCATATGCTAACCACAAATGGCTATCTGAAGCTATATCCGCAGTAATATCACTAGAAGACGATACTTGTGGTCTAAAAATATAAGGACAGTTAGAAAGAGTATTATTTTCATCCGTTTCTACTATATAACCTTTTTCAAAGCTAACCCCATATAAATCTAGTATTTTCTGTAAATTTGTAAGTTGCAAATCTTGACCAATTCGAACAATATCTTGTGTGATAAATAAATTTCCACCTCGATTAATATAATCCATAATTGCCTGTGTCTCGCCTTCTAAAAAATCAGCATTTTGAGACATAATAACTAAGGTATCACAATCTTCTGGAACAGCACCTGCTGTTGCAAGATTTAAACTTTGTACTTCAAAAGCCTCATTTTTCAAAAACGTTGCTAAAATTCCTAATTCAGCAGTGCCAGTTTCTGTTTCAATTCCAAATTCTCCGTGACCATTCAAAAAATATACCTTTGGCTTATTTTCTATACTCAAATTCAAAATAGAATTAGTCAAAGTTTGTTCTGTTGTGTCAATTTCTGCGTATGTTGTGTAATCGTACGTATGAAATTCTGTACTTGCATTAATGATTTTCTTACTTTCTCCCGATTCAATCACAACAATAGCATATCCATCTTCTAAGCCAAATTCCTGTACTTTTGCCAAATTGCTTTCATTTGACAACATCTCATACGTAATTTTATCATTTACAGCGCAATATTGCTTAATTAATCCAACAACTGAAGCTTTTTCTTCCATACCAAAAACATATATCTTTATGTCTTGGTCAATTGTTTCTAATGCCTTTTTAGATTCATCTGTCAAGGTATATATT
>CANBLA010000041.1 GCA_947369305.1 uncultured Clostridia bacterium | reverse complement strand
AATTGGTGGAATTTCAACAGGAAGTGGCATTGGCGCAAAATATATGAATGAAGTCTATGGTGTTTTAAAAGGCTATTCTTCGCGCGTAGGAAGTGGACCATATTTGACGGAAGAAGATAATGAAATTGGTGACCAAATCCGAGAATTAGGGCACGAATACGGAACGACGACCAAAAGACCACGTCGTTGTGGCTGGCTTGATTTGGTGGCTTTAAAATATGCGGTTATGGTAAATGGCATAACAGGTCTTGCCATCAATCATGTGGATACGATTGGAAAGTTGGATAAAATTAAATTGTGCGTAGCTTACGAGCATGATGGAGTGCAAGATATGAAATTTTCGACCAATCCAGATTATGTGGCAAAGTGTAAGCCAGTTTATGAAGAGTTTGAGGGAAATTTTGGAGATATCTCGAAAATCAAGACTCGTGCTGAGTTGCCTAAAAATGCGCAAAACTATTTAGCGAGAATTGAAGAATTGGTTGGCGTGCCAGTAAAATTTATTGGAACAGGTGGAGGAAGAGATGAGTTGATTGTGGATTAAGATTCCAAAAGGACAAATGGAAAGATATTACTAGCGATTACAAAAGTTAATTTATATTTTAAAAGGCACTAGAATTTGTTTTCTAGTGCCTTTTAAAATATAAATTAATGTTTAAAATGTCTCATATGCGTAAAAATCATAGTCATGCCATATTCATTGCATTTATCAATCGAAAGCTGGTCTTTTTTTGCGCCACCTGGTTGAATAATCGCTGTAATTCCAGCACTATGGGCAGCCTCTACACAATCATCAAATGGGAAAAAAGCATCAGATGCTAGAACAGCTCCATGAGTTGCATCTTTTCCAATTAATTCTTCCGCATGCTCCATGCATTGTTTGGTTGACCAAATTCGATTCACTTGTCCAGGTCCGATTCCAACAGTTTGCAAATCTTTTGCAATTGCAATTCCATTCGACTTTACAAATTTAACAACTTTCCACGCAAACATTAAATCTTCTAATTCTTTTTCAGTAGGGGCTCGATCGGTTACTACTTCATATTCGTCCAATAATTTAGAATCTATTGTTTGAACAATCATGCCACCATTGATTTTTTTAATATCATAAGCATTTGCAGGCTGTTTAACTGTAATTTTAGGCAATTCCAACACACGAACGTTTTTCTTTTTTTTCAAAATTTCCAAAGCCTTTTCTGAATACGAAGGAGCCACAATCACCTCTAAAAACATTTCAGACATTTCACTTGCAATTTTTTCATTGATTTCACGATTTACTACAACAATGCCACCAAAAATTGACATTTTATCTGCTAAATAAGCCTTTTGCCAAGCTTTATAAATATCACTATCACTTCCAACCCCGCAAGGATTTCCATGCTTACAAGCAACGACGGTTGGAGCGTCAAATTCTTTCAATAATTCCAAAGCACCATTAGTATCATTAATATTATTAAACGACAATTCCTTGCCATTTAGTTGTTTTGCCGTTACTAAGGAACCTTCGCATTTTCCAACTTCTTTATATAAACAACCTGTTTGATGTGGATTTTCGCCATAACGCATTTCTTGAACTTTTTCGAAGGTTAAAGAAAGAGTTTCTGGATAGGAACCATCCTTGCGTTCATTTTTTATGTAATTACAAATCATAGCATCATAATTTGCAGTATGTTCAAATACTTTTTGCATCAAATAAAATTTGGTATCCAAAGAAACTTGTCCGTTTGTTTTTAGTTCTTCTAAAACTTTGGCATAGTCAGCAGGATCTGTGATAACACTAACATCTTGGTAATTTTTGGCTGCAGATCGAAGCATTGTAGGACCGCCAATATCAATATTTTCAACACACTCTTCGCGAGTTACATTTTCTTTCATCATGGTTTGCCTAAAGGGATATAAATTTACAATTACAAAATCGATGGTGTCAATATTTAATTCAGAAAGTTGTTGCATATGGTTTGGGTTATTTCGCATTGCCAAAATCCCAGCATGTACTTTGGGATGAAGGGTTTTCACACGTCCATCTAAACATTCTGGAAATCCAGTCAAATCTGAGATTTCAATTGCTTTTACATTTTCTTCCTTCAATTTTTTGTATGTCCCACCAGTTGAAATAATTTCAATTCCCAACTGCTCTAATTCCTTTGCAAATTCTACAATACCTGTTTTATCGGATACACTAATCAAAGCTTTCATTCAAAATTCCTCCTATTTTAATTTTTTCTATTATATAACAAAAACTGGAAAATGTAAAGCACAAATTAATGTTATGTAAATATTTTTCGTAAAAAGGCTTGAAAAAGTTGGAAAAATGTGGTATAATAAACATAAGAATATTTTTAGGAGGTATCAAATGAAAGATTTGGATCTAACTTTAGTTTCAAAAAGAAGCCGGAAAGACTGGCGAAGAGAAAGAAGAAGGAGGGTAAATAAGAATTTTAAAGATGGAGTATTAGTGGGACTGCCAGTAGGAATTTTAATAGGAATTCTACTTGGAGTAAGCATTTGTTCTGTTCTGACTCGCTCGGATACTTTTATTGAAGTTTCTGCAAAATCAGATAAGATTTCTACTAAGATAAAAGAAGTAGGAGAAAATGAAATTGAAGTGGAAGTAGAAAGAAAGATACCATATGAAGAACTGATTGCAGAACATATGGTTGATAATCCTGCGTCAGGGAGAGATAGGAATACGAATATGAGGCAGGCTGCGATTGACATTAACAAAGCTAATAATCCGATTTTTAAAGATGGATATATTCTAAAACCTGGAGAAAAATTTTCGTGGTTGGAAGTTGTAGGAAACCCAACAGAGGAAAGAGGATATGAACGAGCAGGACAGATGGAAAACGGAGGCAGAGGAACTATTGGATGGGGCGGCGGTGTTTGCCAAGTAGCGATTGCGATGAATAGCGCCATTCAGAAAACAGAGCAAAGTTTAGAGAAAGAAAAATTTCATGCTGAGCATCATTCGGGAGAAGTAAGATATGTCAAACCAGAACGGGGAGACAAGGAACTTACGATTACTTATGAAGGTGGACGAGACTTCTGGTTCATAAGTACCTTAGACTATCCGATCAGAATTTTTATTGAAACGCAAGATGATGAAGTCACGGTGAAAATCTTTGCGATTAAGACAAGAATTGTAAAGGAAAAGAAAAAAATAAAAAAGCAGATACAAAAAAGAGAGCCATAGTTGGCTCTCGTATTATTTTACTTAAAGATGAAATAGAAGACCTAAATGCCTTAATTTAAAGGGAGTTGTAGAAAAATGTCGACAAAAAAGAGAGGGAAGAATATTGACAGAAAGACAAATACGAGTTATAATGATATTAGCGAAAGCAAAAAAAGGTGCATAAAAGTCATCAAAAAACCAGAAGTGTGTAGGACTTCTGGTTTTTCTTTGTCGGCTATTTCATTAAGGCAAGGATTGCAATAATTACCATAGCAATGACTTTTATGAAAAGGTGCAATAAAATCACCACCTTTCTGCCTTTTGTCTATGTAAAACAAAAAAGACAAAAATATTATAATACAAACGTAAATAAAAAGTCAATACGTTATTTTACAAAATTCTACATCATTTTACAAACATAGTTTTATAATTGGTATAGGTAACGAATCCAGGTTTACTACCAGATGATTTTTTGATAAATTTTGCTTTTGTATAATCTACTGGAACGTTGGAACTAAGTTTTGCTTTACTGTTTTCCTTGGCAAGTTTGGCACATTTTAACAGAATTTCATTAGGTATTTCAAGGTTTTCGGGATTGCGTAGTAAAATGTGGCTTCCATGGATTTTTTGTGTGTGAAACCATAAATCATTGGGATGTGCAAATTTGAGACTTAAATAGTCATTTTGGACATTATTTTTACCAATATAAATGGTAAAACCATCGATATTAATCGTTTGTAGAAGAATTTCTTTTTGTTTTGGTTTCTTTTTAGAAATTTTATTTTTTTGTTTTTTTAAAACTTCTTTTTTGGTTGTCATATTTTCTGATATTTCTGAATAAATCTCTACAATATCTTCGATCGATTTTGCGTTTTCCAAAGAAAAAACGATGCTTTCAATGTAGTCGAGTTCTTTTTCAGTATCTTTTTTTTGTTGAGTGACAATGGTGAGAGCATTTTTTAATTTGTTATATTTTTTGAAATATTTTTCAATATTTTTTTGAATATTGATTTTGTGGTCGAGTGGAATTGTAATGATGGCATTGTTTTCGTAATAATTTTCGAGTGTAATTTGAGAACGGTTTTCGTTAGGATTTATTTGGTATAAATTAGCGGTTAAAAGTTCTCCATATTGGCGATATGTGTCCATGTTTTGGCATTCTTGTAATTTTGTTTGAATATTTTCTAATTTTTTGTGAACTTTTTTTAAATTTCCGTAAAACAATGCGAAGCAAATTATTTCTGGATGAGATAAATGCTGTTTTTTGCTCTTTTTCATAATAAAATTCGTCAATGGAAGTATTAATTGTTGTTTGAGAAATTTCAGGCAAAATCGAGTAATCATCTTCGAATAGTTTTACGCAGATTTGATTTGTACCAAAATTAGAACAGATTGTTTGTAAGGTTTCATAAATTTTTTGTACATTTGTTTCAGAATAATCTGCTGGATTAATATTTAAAAAATTTAGCAGATTTTTGACGAAACTTTTGCTAAAACCAATGAAAGTATCGGGTAAGATAGTCATTAGATTTTCATGGTTGATGAGGTTTGTCAGATCATTTTGTGTGGGCAATTCTAAAAAACTTTTCTTGGTTATTTTGGTAAATTCGAATGGATGTGCAGGTAAAGCATTTTCGAAATGTTTTAGAGAATCGATAATGATATTATTTTCGTTTGTTAAAATGATATTACTTTGCCTATTCATGATTTGAACGAACAGTTTGCGAATGACTAAATCATTTAATTCGTTGTAAGTTTCAAATTTAATTTGTACAGTTCGCTCTAAATCGTAATTAGAAATTTCAATAATTTTTGCGCCGATTAGGTATTTTCTCAAAAGCATGCAGAAATTAGGAGCATTTTGTGGATTTGGTTTAGTGTGAGAGGTTAAATGAATTCTGCAATAATCTGGATTGGCTGAGAGAAGCAAGGTATAATTGGATTGATTATAAATATTTAGTATGATTTCATTTTTGGTGGGTTGAAAGATTTTATTGATTTTTCCACCGATTAAAGTTTGCTGTAATTCTGTGATAACAGCTTTTGTTGTAATTCCATCAAAGGCCATAAGTTTCTCCTTAAAATTTGTTTTTTTCTATTTTATAATGCGAAAAGAGAAGAAGTCAAGATTTTTAAAAATATTTTGAAAAAAATGTAGACAAGGAATTAATTTTGTGGTAATATAATTAAGTAATTTAAAAAGAATTATGCCTGAGTGGCGAAATTGGCAGACGCACAGCACTCAAAATGCTGCGGGAAACCGTGTGGGTTCGAGTCCCACCTTAGGCACCAAAGCGGGTTTTCGTCGAACTCTTTATAAGTGTTGATATAAGCGAGTTTGAAGAAAACAAAAAAAGTGTGTTATATCACTTGTAGAAAAAAGTCGATTTATGTCGGCTTATTTTTTATGTAAAAAAGCCTGAGAATATTGAAAAAAGGAGATTTTTGTGATATGATACAAGTAACAAAAAAGAGAATATCGATAAGCAAAGAATTACGTTCTAAAATTGAATGGGCTTGTGCTTTTTGTAACTGCAAACCAAAGATAAACAATGGTAATTTGAGAATGCTTGAACATACTAATATTGCCTATGTAGAGCCACACAGAGTTGTGATAAAAGATAAATTGTATCTATTTTTCAATGAACACGAGTATTTCTACATAAACAATTTGGAAAATAAGTATCCAGTTTCAAAATTACGAGAAATTATCAAGGATTAGCAAGGAAAAGTGAGAGGAGATTTTATGGAAGAACAAGTAATTCAAGCAGAAAAGAAAGTTGCGGGGATTTATATTCGTGTAAGTACCGAAGACCAAGCAAGAGAACGGATTTAGTTTAGGAGAACAAGAAGAAAAGTTGCGTCAACTTTGCCAATATAAAGGATTTGAGATATACGATGTCTACAAAGACGCTGGAATAAGTGCAAAAGATATGCAACATAGAGCCGATTTTCAAAGAATGATGGACGATATGAAAAAAGGTCTTATTAATTATATTGTTGCCTATAAATTGGATAGGGTAACACGTTCGGTAAGGGATTTAGAAGTATTGATAACAACATTAGAGGAAAATAATTGTTATTTAATTTGTGATAGAGATGATGTCAATACATCGACTGCCAATGGTAGATTTTTTGTTAGAATGTTGACTGTTTTATCTCAATTAGAAATCGAAATCGTCTCAGAAAGAACAAAGTTTGGTTTAGGTGGTGCAATTAAAGCAGGTCATATACCAGGAAATTGTCCCTTAGGATATTATAGAGATAAAGACAAAGTGATGAAAAAAGATGTTTCTACTAGTAAAGTGATTGAGAGAATATTTGAATTATATTTAGAGGGAAAAAGCTATCAGCAAATTGCCAATTTGTTCAATCAAGAAAAAGTTTTATATCCTGAAAAGAAAAAGTGGACGGATTCGGTAATAGAAAAAATCATAAACAACAGAATTTATATTGGAGATTATGAAAGATATAAAAGAGTTGCAAAAGCACAAGGAAAAGAGCCAGAAATCTATATGAATGTAGTCGAGCCAATCATTACAAGGGCAATGTGGGAAGAAATTCAAAGACAAAAAGAAATTAATCAAAGGGCATATTGCAGAAATAGGATTTATATTTTCTTTCAAAAACTGATTTGCCCAACGTGTGGTGCAGTAATGACTTGCAAAGGTTCTGGAGGGAAAAAGAGAAATTATGTTTATTATCATTGCGCAAAATGCAAAACTTATTACAGAGAAGATAATATTGAGTATTGCTTAAAGGATTACATTTTGCATTTAGTTGAGTATGATATGGCTGTAAAAAAATATTTTATGCCAGTTTTGACACAGTCGAAAGATGTTGATGTAAGTAGCATAAACAAAGAGATTGACAGGCTTAAAAAACAAAAAGATAGAATTAAAAAAGCATATATGAGTGGAATTGTTGAATTAGATGATTTTTCAGAGGATTACAAGTTAATTGATGAAAAATTAAGTGATTTAGAAAATCAAAAATTAGACTTGGTAAATACGCAAAATATTACATATAATCCACAAGAATTGTTGGCTGAAAGAGATATTGAAAGGGAAAAATTAATTAGAAGTTACAAGTTTAGAAAAGTGCTGGAAAACGAATGGGACAGTAAATCAAAAGAAGAAAAACAAGAATTTATTAGCAAGTTTATTGAATCAGCGGTTTTGATAAAAGGAAGCGATGGAAAATTTAGTATTGATAAAATCAATTTTAGGCACGGATTTATCGAGCAGTTAATTAAGTTTTTCAATCTAGGAATTTTCGATGTTTTTGCTCCTATTGAAGTGAACGGAGAAGAACAAGAAATACGAATGAGTGTTAATATAAATCAAGAGCAATTAGAAGATTATTTGCAAAGAATGAACAAAGAATTTGATACTTATTACTATGAAATGAATAACAAAAATGGACAAGACTATGAGTGCGAGTTGACAAACAAAAAAGTAATTCGAATGGTGGCAGTAAATGAAGAAAATTTTATAGAAAATAAAGAGCCAAAAGTTAGAGTTGGTTTAGTAGCAAAAAAGGCATAAAATAATCAAAAAACTACCCTAAAACTGATTAAATTTTGTCCCAAAACGTGTCAAAATACCAGCTAGAGAAAAGGTAAATTTTAGCACAAAAAAGTAGTACTAACCTACAAGAAAATATATTGAAAAAACTAGGCTTTATGGGAGTTAGAAGAACTTTTTGGGGACTAGCAAGCACTGAATTTGGGAGTATTCCAAATTCGCTT
>CANBLA010000040.1 GCA_947369305.1 uncultured Clostridia bacterium | reverse complement strand
TTTATAATCCAATCTTTCCATTTTTTATTCTCCCTTTTCATCGTTCTAAATATGACATCTAAATGTCATATTTAGATAAGTGCAATATAAATATGAATTTCTTGATTTTGCATATCTTTTGAATTATTCTGGTATTCTTCAAAATCGCAACTATATTTTCTGTTTAAATTCATATTCCAAATTTTCGCCCAAGCCTCTCCAACAGAATTTTTTACATCTCCTATTATCACAAATTTAGCATATTTGCCTTTTGGAATTATTTTTACCATTCTATCGTTTTGATGTTTTTCCTTAACTTCACAACCAGCCATAAAATAATAAGGTTTTGTGAAATCTCCTTCATAATCTGTATACAATCCAATCGTTTTACAATTTAACTTATTTGAAATTTTATCATATTCCCCTTCTGCAAAAAATTTCTGCCATACATTGCCGATATCTTGTATCGACTTTCCTTCTTGATTGGTTGTTATAAGTCCAATTCCTTCTACTATTTTTTCCTCTAATTCAACAATTTCATATTCCATTATTTTTACCTCCTAAAGTTATTGTATAAAATTAAATATGACATCTGCATGTCATATTTTCAAATAATTTCTTAAATTTTTTCTCAATTTTTTTCTAATTGTATTTCTAACATATTGAGGAAAAATGACTTCTGCATCTTCTCCAAATGATAAAATATAGCCATAAACCCAATCATTCTCTGGGAATTCTACATGAATTAAAAAATCTCCATTTGGCTTTTTAGTAATTGCTTCCTTCTCAAATTCGTCATACACTCGATAAGCCTGTTTTTGTGAGATTTCCAACACTAATTTCACAGTACTAAAAGGAGGCTCTTTTTCAAGTATTTCTGGCAAATCTCTTTCAAAAGTTTCTTCCAACACTTCGATTTTTTTCATTCTTGCGATTTTAAACAAGCGATAATCTTGTTTATCTCTTGCAAATGCCTTTACATACCATGCCTTGTCTTTAAAATAGATTTGCAAAGGTTCTACATATCTCGTACTCTCTTCTCCTTTCGTATTATAATATATAAACTTTAATACTTTTCGCTCTAATACCGCTTTTTGAATTAATCCGAAACTTCCTTCTTCTTTTATACTTGACCAACTAGATAAATCCACTTCAATCCAATTGGTATGATTTTTCTGAAAAATAGTACTCATTTTCTCCAAAATATTTTGTTGATTTTGAGGACTTATTTTTTGTATGCTTTGTAAAGCATACAAAATTTGATTTTGTTCCTCTTCGCTTAAAATGGATTTATTTAGCACAAAATCTTCTAATAAACTAATTCCACCACCTTTTCCTTGGTTTGTATAAATTGGAATTTTCGCTGTACTTAATAAATCAATATCACGATAAATCGTTCGTATAGAAACACCAAAATATTCCGCTAATTCCTTTGCTGTAACTGTTTTTTTATCTAATAAAATATAAACTATTTCAAATAATCGATTCATTTGCATTTTTTCACCCTACATTATTTTATTTTAAAATATGACATCTAAATGTCATGTTTCAATGTATGACGAAAAAATAAAAAAGAGAAGGGATTTTTTACACATTTTATCGTTCCTCCTCTTTTCTATTTTTCGGTTTATTAAATTATCCTAGTAACTTAATTTCAACATTGTTTGCCTTGAATTTACCTGTTTCTTTGTCTTTTACAAATTCAATAAATGATTTATCTAATGTTGTGGAATTTTGTTTTAAATCTGTTGTAAAATAAATTTTAACTTTTTCTGGCATTACATTATTGGCTATAATTTGTTTTAGAGTTTCTACCATATGTTTATCATCTTCACAAGTCAAAATCAGTTGTGGCATTATTTCAAATCCTGAATCAAATGGTACAAAGTTGTCATAGAAATCTTTAAATAAACGCATTCTATCTACAAATTTTTCTTCCCATCCCAATTCTCTTCTAACAACTTCAAAAAGTAAACTGATGGATTTACTCGCTTTTGTAATTTTAACTTCTGCATGTGTTTTAATTGTTTTTCCAGCCATTTTAGCTGTAATTTGCGGTTTTACTTTATAACTATCAAAATTTTTCGCTTTTCTTAAATAAGCAATAATGACTTGATTTCCAGCTAATCTTTTCTTAATCATTGGAACTGGTTTCGTGTTGTCGGTTGGTTGCCATTTACATTCTGCTTCTTTAGAATTTAGTAAATATTTTCCCATCTTCTCTAGGCAATATACTCTGTAAATACCTTTTCCTTCTTCTGACATGAAAAAATATCTGGTTAATATTTTAGATTTTATCATTTGCTCTAATTTGATGTTTAATTTGTCTTGAGATTTGATCTCAACTCCTTTTGCAAGCAACATGAAATAAATTTGTCTGGACGTCATAAATTCAAATTCATTTACTAAATCAAGGATTTCAAAATGAATGTCATTAATGTGTCCTAAATTAATTTTGTGTACAATTTGACTTATGGAAACATAACCATCTTTTCCATCAAATTTTTTGATTTCTCCTTCTCGAATTGCGAATGGAGAAATGGTAGTTTTAATATTTTCATCATCTACCATAAAAATCACGCCTCCTTTAGACTATTAATAATTTTATTTTCTTTTTATCTTTGATGATTTTTTTGATATACACTTTTACTTTTTGCCCATATCGAAAACCATCTTTATATTCAGCGAGCCCTACCAGATTTGGTTTTAACTCGATAAAAAGACCATTTTTGTATTGATCAGCTTCTTTTACGGTGCCATCTACAATCATTTTTTCTTGGTAATCTTGGATATTATCTTCCCAATTTCCCAAAAGTTCTTTATATGACAACACAATTCTATTATTTTCTTTGTCAATTGATTTTATCATAACTTTTATTTTTTGTCCAACAAAAAAACGTTCTTCTGGAGACTTTATTCTAGAAACAGAAATATCTTCAATATGTAACAATCCTGTAATGCCTCCTCCAATGTCAACAAAAGCTCCAAATCTTCGAATGTTTTTGACAATTCCACTTACGATCATACCTGATTCTAACTCATTTTTTACCCAATTTAAAGCTTCTTTTCCAGCTTCTTTTCGAGATAATAATAAACGATTTTCGTCAAAAATTTCTTTGACTTTAAATTGGACAAATTGACCTACTTTATTCTTACAAATGCTTTGTCTTGTCATCCCAAAATCGTCATTATTTATGGCATCCATTTCATTTCTGGGTATGACACCAGTAATGTCTTTTCCTAAATAGATGTGCAAATTGAAATTTTCGTCACATTTTTCTGCAAATCCTTGCATAACGGTTCCATTCTGTTTGGCAATTTGCAAATCGGATAAATTAAAATTTTCTTTTGTATTATTCCAACCTTCTGGAATAAATTTTTGATATTCCATTTTTTCTCCTCTTCTGTGTTTGACTTTTTATTTTATCAATTTTTGTATTTCTAATTTTTTTAAATAGCGCCAAGTTCCTAGTTTCAAATCTTTGACCTGTAAATCACCAATTTTACTGCGGTGTAGAGCAATAACTTTTTTTCCAATTGCTTCACACATTTTTCTGATTTGTCTATTTTTACCTTCATGAATGGTAATTTCTAGTCTGGAAATGTTTTTTTCTTCTTCAATTTTGAGAATTCTTACCTTTGCTGGTCGTGTTACATAATCTTCAATTTCTACGCCATTTCTCAAGATTTCTACTTCTTCCTTTGTGACTTTTCCAGCAACAGTTGCATTGTATGTCTTGGTAATTTCATGTTTAGGATGTGTTAATTGATAAACAAACTCTCCATCGTTTGTGAGAATTAATGCACCCGATGTGTACATATCCAAACGTCCTACTGGAACAATCCTTTCAGACACTTTGACTAAATCTAAAACACTTTCTCTACCAAATTGATCCTTAGCAGTTGTGATAACTCCAATTGGTTTGTTTAATAAAATGTATACAAAGTTATTTGTTTTATTTTCTATTTTTTTTCCATTATAAATAACTTCATCCATATCTGGATTTATCTTTGTCCCAAGTTCTGTTACAATTTTTCCATTTACTTTTACTTTTCCTTGTGTAATTAATTCTTCGCATCTTCGTCTAGAGGCAATTCCATTTGAGGCTAGAAATTTTTGTAATCTAATTGGTTCCATTTTCTTTCCTTTGCTCCACTTTTTTATTACTATATCATATGATTTTTTTTTATTCAACGGTTTTATCGGAAGTAATTAAGAAAAAATTTCTAATCTTTATTTTTTTCTTGTAATTGGGTTAGAATCTTGAGAAAATATTGAGGTAATGGAGCTTCTAATTTTATTTCTTTTCCTGTGATTGGGTGAACAAATTCTAATCGACTACTATGTAACATCTGCCCCTCCACTTCAAATGGATTCTTTCCATTTGAATACACATAATCTCCCACAATTGGATAGCCAATTTCTGCCAAATGAACTCTAATTTGATGTGTTCTCCCTGTTTCAATTACAACCTGTAGTAATGTAAATCCTTCAAACTTCTGCATAACTGTAATATGTGTAATCGCTTTTTTACCTCTTTTAGATACTGCCATTTTTGTTCTTTCTTTGTCACTACGTGCAATTGGCATATCAATGGTCGCTTTATTTTCTTTCATACGCCCTCTTACTAAAGCAATATATGTTTTCTTCACTTCATGATTTTTAATTTGCTCACTAACATTGATATGAGATTTGTCATTTTTGGCAACAATTAGTAAACCGGATGTATCTTTATCAATTCGGTGCACGATACCGGGTCTAATCTCCCCGCCAATACCTGAAAGGCTATCTTTACAATGCGCCATTATTGCATTTACTAAAGTTCCATTTGGATTTCCATTTCCGGGATGAACCACTAACCCTTTTTGCTTATTCACAACTAAAATATCGTTATCTTCATACACAATATCGAGTGGAATATTTTCTGCTTTTAATTCAATGTCTTTTGGTTTGCTTTCAAAAATCGTTATTTCATCATTTAAATTGGTTTTGTAAGAGACTTTTGTCTTTGTTCCATTGACTAAAATCTTTTCTTCCTCTATTAATCTTTGAATATTAGCTCTTGAAAATTCCTTCTCTTTGATCGCAATTGCTTTGTCAAGTCTCATTCCTGCTAATTCTAAATCAATTAAATATTTTTTTTCACTCATTTTTTATTCCTTTTCATTCCATTTTCCTTTTGTGCTGTCTTTTGTAAAAATAATTTTAATTAAATAAATTGGTAAAACAACCATTCTTCGAATTCTAGTTGGTTGCAAAATTAATCTCCATAGCCATTCAATACCACATTTTTGCATCCATTTTGGCGCTCTGCGGATATTTCCAGCTTCGTAATCAAAGGTTCCGCCTTGTCCAGCAGCCACATCAACTTTTAATTCATTTTTGTGTGTATCAATCCATTTTTCTTGCATCGGTGCTCCCATTGCGACAAATAAGACATTGGGTTCTAAGCGATTGATTTCTTTGATGACTTCTTTTTCTTCTGAGTTTTCTAAAAAGCCTTGGTGAAATCCCACAATATTGACCTTTGGATATTGTTTTTTCACATTCTCAATTGCTCTTTCTACAGTATTTCCTTTGCCTCCCAAAAAATAAAATGTCCAACCTTGTTGTTGTCCAATTTCAAGTATTTTTCGAAAATATGCTTGTCCCGGAATACGCTGTTTTAAAGGATTTTTTTGAATTTTAGCTGCAATTTCAATTCCAATGCTGTCTGGAGTAGCTAATTTAGCAGAGTTTAATATCGTAAAAAACTGCTTATCTTTTTGTGCTTTCATAATAAATTCTACATTGGGCGCTACAATTAATTTACAAGTTTTATGGCTATTTTCAATTAAGTCTTTTGTGATTTCTCCTGCTTCGTTTAAGGTTATATTATCAATTTTTACACCTAATATTTTTACGATTTTTCGCAATTTTTTCCTCCTACTATTTCATGATTAAATTTGATTAAAAAGATAATTAATAACACCCAACCAATTACAATATAACAATCTGCCAAATTAAAAATTGCAAAGTTTTTGATTTTTATAAAATCGATAATGCCACCTTGTATAATTCGGTCAATTAAATTGCTTACCCCACCAGCTAAAACAAAACTAATGGCAACTGCTGTTTTGGTGTCTATTCTGTCTTTTTGATTTCGTATAAAATTTATAATAATAAGTAATATCAATGATGTTAATATTATATTTTTGGTATTTCCATTGTTAAATCCAAATGCCATTCCCGTATTTTCAATAAATGTAAAAGAGAAAATTTCATTTCCAATTGGCTCTTGGTAATTCTGTTTTACTAACGTTTTGGTGATTTGGTCAGTCAATATGAGTATGGTTGTAATAATTAACATTAATTTTAAAATTTTGTTTTTTTTCATTTAATTTAACCTTTCAAATATTGTAAAATAGTTATCTTCGTAAATACTCTTGTAGGCATTATTTTCTTTTAGTAACATGACAAGTTTAGAATTTGAATAGGAAATTATATGTGTTACTCCATATTCTTCAAATTTCTCATTATAATTGACAGAAACTCCTGCAATACTTAAAGCATCTGAAAATATGTCTCGTCCTTCGATATTTTTTTCTTTGTCTTCGTTAAATTCAGGCGAATATAAATCACATCTAGAATCAATAAATACTGGAATTCCTCTAAATAATAGATAACTTCCATAGTTGTATTCGTTGTAAAGTTTCATGTTTTGTACATCCAGATTTTTAAGCATCCAATCTGATGCTTGAACAGGATAGGTACTTTCATCAATATATTGCGTATTCCTTCTTTTCTTGTCTTTCAATTTGTCTACTGTGTAAATTGAAAATGTTAATAATATAATGACTATACCAAGAGCAGAAGTAGTAAATTTAAATAATTTGTAACATGTATTTTTATCATATTTTTCAAACATGTTAGCAATTAATTTTACAAGAATTGGACAACAAAATATTGCAAACATTGAAATTTGACGTCTTGATATTAAGGCAAGTAACACTAATCCTCCTAACATAAACAAATCGGATAATTTTATTTTCGTATCTGTAAAAATCAAAATTGCAACAAATAAGCACAATGCACACAAAAATTCTTTACTATCAATTAATGTAACTGGTAAATGCTCATTAATTGAATCGGTCGTGTTACCTTGATAAATTTTATACGTATACGTGTAAGCTCCTATTCCTGCTGGATTGAGAAATCCTGTAAATCCAGCTATGATTGCAATTACAATTAACCATTTAACAAATGGGTCTTTTTTTACTTTAATTTTATAAGGATTTTGTCTTCTTCTTTCTCTTTTTGCTCTTTTACTTTCTATAACAACTGGAACTCTTTGTAATTTCATTTCGCATTTTTCTTTGAAAGTCTGCTTGACTGGAAGTTTAGTTATAATTTTTAACATTAACCCAATGCCTCTATAATCCAAATCCCAATCGATAATGGTTATCCATAAATATTCTACAATATATGGTAAAAAAAGTACAAAATAAAATGGAAAAACTGCGCAATGTAAATTTGCAATTAAAATTGGTATGATAAATAATGGAATTACATATCTTTTTTTATGTGTTTCTAAAAACATTTCAATGTAATATACGGTTAACGAAAATAAAATAAAAGTTATAAGTTGCGCTCTTGCTGCTAAATATGGCTTTAATAAATACATTGCAAGAATAGTAAATACAAACGATATCGGCTTATTTTTTGAAAGTTTGCTACTTGACCAATAAATAGTCCAACCTAAAATAGCAACCAATACAATCGTTGAGACATAAATTGCAGGTTGTCCTGCCATATGATAAATCAAGTAAATTCCTAAATCATATAACCAATGAGGATATGTATATGGCAATTCATGCCAAGAATACATATCTTCTGTTAACTCAGAAATTCCATTTTGAGATCGGAAGAGCACACGTCTGAACTCCAGTCACTGGCACCTATC
>CANBLA010000039.1 GCA_947369305.1 uncultured Clostridia bacterium | reverse complement strand
ACACGCATGCCAGAGTCAAAGTCTGGTGCCTTACCGCTTGGCTACAGCCCAATATTTTTATGGGGTGGAAGATGGGACTCGAACCCACGATCTCCAGTGCCACAAACTGGCGCGTTAACCAGCTACGCCACATCCACCATTATTATTTGCATTTTTATTAAGTGCTATTCTATTTTAAAACATTCTTTACCATTTGTCAATATCTTTTTTATATTTTTTCAGAAGAATAAAACAAAATTTGCATTTTGTCTTATTTTATGGTATAATAAAAATAGAATTTTTAGTTATTTTAAATATTTAATACTAATTAGTATTAGGAATTGTAGTTTTTCCTAATCTTGTAACTCGCAAACTTTTCAGCTAATCAATTAATAAGGAGGAAAATTTATGCTGGAACGGATTCTTTTTGTTTTATTTTTAGGTACCTTATCAACTTGTCTTGGCTCTCCAGTCTTCTGGTACAATATTTTGATGCACCATACCATTTGGGGAGATGAAAATCAACTTGGAATTAGTAAAAATATAAAGCCAAAAACTTTAATAAAATCCTATTTAACCTCTTTTGGCTTAACCATATTTTTAACATTTCTTGTTTGTTATTTTTCATCTGGCATTGCACTCTTTTCTTGGAGTACTTTTACAGCAATTGCCTGCATCGGCTTATCCCACATCTGGTCTTCTGCATTTTATACAAGATTGGAATACAAGAACTTTTTAATGTTCAAGATGAAATTAACAATCTACTTCTTAGGTTTATTCATCTATGGTTTTCTTTTGATGTTACAATAATTTCAATCACATAAAAGCCAGTTTCTGTTTACAGTCTGGCTTTTGTGTTATAACTTCATCTCATGTTCAATAATTGTTTTAATGATTTCTACAGTCTTCTCTAAATTATCATTTTTCAATACATAGTCATAATTTGCTATTTTAGATTCCTCATAATCAAATCGGTTAAGCCTTAGCATGATTTCTTCTTGTGGCAATTGGTCAATTCTATTTTCAAGCCTACGTTGCAATTCTTGTTTTGGAACTCTTAAAAAAATTGTAATTACTTTTGTATTGGTTAATGTATTTTTTAACACTTCTGTCCCGATTTACTTCTATATCTTTTATTACAAGTCCCATTTTAGCTTTTTCATCTAAAATTTTTTTCGATGTTCCATAATAGTTATTATGATGAATATCATATTCGTAAAATTCATCTTCCTCTATTTTCTTCTCGAACTCCTCTTTGGTTATGAAATTATAGGTCTCACCCGGAATATCATCTGCCCTCGGCTCCCTCGTAGTATAAGAAGGAATCGAAACAGCTCCTTCGATTTTTTTCATCAATTCCTTTCTTACCGTATCTTTTCCAGCACCTGCAACACCTGATAAAATAACTAACATGTATTTTAATTCCTTTCTGTTTCAGAATTGTTTTTATGATTCTATTTCATTTATATCTTCAGTCTCTTTATTGTTTAAACGATACACTTTATCTTCATATATTTCATTGACAGCAAGTGTAACTGGTGAAGTCTCTTTCACACTTGTCATTGGGTCTTCCCCTTCTGCAATTTGTCGTGCTCTTTTGGCTGTCATAATCACTAAGGAATAGCGATTATCCACCTTTTTTAATAAATCTGTTACAGCTGGTTTTACCATCATCTTAACATTCCCCCTTTTCTAAATCATTTTGATTGTTATTAACTCTTCCTGCAATTGTCTCAGGTTGTACTGCTGATAAAATAACATGACCTGAATCCATAATAATAACAGCTCTCGTACGTCTTCCAAAAGTTGCATCAATAGCTCTTTTCTCATCTTTTGCCTCTTGCACAATTCTTTTTAAAGGAGCCGATTCAGGGCTCACAATTGAAACAATTCTTTGATTTGATACCATATTTCCAAATCCAATATTAATTAGTTGCATCTTTGTAATCCTTTCTAATTTATTCTATATTCTGAACTTGTTCTCGTATGTTTTCTATTTCTGTTTTTAACTCAATTACACAATTGGTTATTTCCAAACAATTTGCCTTTGAGCCAATCGTATTAACTTCTCGATTCATTTCTTGAATCAAAAAATCAATTTTTTTACCAATTGGTGATTTTCCCTCTTCTAAAAAAGTCTTAAATTGATGAATATGGCTGTGCAATCTCGTTAATTCTTCCTCAATTGAAGATTTATCAGAAAAAATCACAATTTCTTGTGCCAGACGATTTTCATCTACTATTTTCGTAGTCATTAATTCTTTTATTCTTGCTTCCAATTTCTCCATATATTGGTTTACTAAGTTATCTGAAAATTTTTCAATCTCAGTCACCTTTGTTTCTACAAAAACCATTCTTTCTTGTATGTCTTCTACTAATTTTTTTCCCTCTGACTGCCTCATTTGTACAAAATTCTGGAGAGCCTCCTCTAAAGCAAACATCAATTCATTTCCTATTAAATCCTCATTTTCATCTTCTTCCATTTTCAAAATTTCTGGCATTTTAACAAGTTCCATAACATTTAGAGCATAGGGAATTCCTGTTTCTTCTGCAAGATTTTGTAATCCTCGCACATATTCTTTAGCAAGTTCCACATTAAAATGAATAGCATTTCCTCTTTTACTATAATTTTCAAAATTAACAAATACATCCACTTTTCCACGTGAAAGATTTTCCACAATTTTTTTTCGAATTTTATCTTCAAAACTATTTAAAAATCTCGGCATTCGTATGGATATATCGTTATATTTATGATTAACAGACTTAATTTCAATGGTATACTCACGTCCTTCTTTTTCGTATTTTCCACGTCCAAAACCTGTCATACTTCTTATCATATTTTTCATTCCTTTACTTTTTAAACTTCATCTTTGACAATTTCTTTTACATCACTTAAACTATTTTGATAATCTTTCTCGGTTTTGATATAAATAATAATTGATTTTGCCATGTAATAAATTGCGCAAAATATTGGTGTAAATAGCAATGCTTGGCAAAATAATTTATCAAGATTAATATATATCTGCGGAATATATAAAATAATGACACTAAAAGCAAGTAACTCCATCGCTATAATTGCCATTTTTCCACTTTCTTTTCGATACGAAAATTCAAAAATTCCAACTGTAAGGACAATCAAAAACATCGCAAATACTTTCAAAGCAACTGAAATCATTTGTTGTTTGGCATAAATATATACAACATCAATTGCACAAATATATACCATAATTCCAATTGCAACTAAACAATTATAAAATATTTTCTTATTTAATTGTTGTTTTACTTCTTCTGTCATTTTTCTTTTTTTTGCAATTTCTTCTACCATTTTTGTAGACTTTTTCAAAATGTGTTTCCTCCTATTTTTCTAGTTCATACATAATAATGGAACAAGTTTGAAGGGCAACCGTTTCTGTCCTTAAAATCCTTTTTCCTAAACTAACTACTTTTGCTCCTGCTTTTTTTAAAAGCAATACCTCTTCTTCCTCAATTCCACCTTCTGGTCCAATAATAACTGCAATTTTTAACTTTTCTTTTGTATTTTTAAGTTGTAATAATTCATTTTTTATATGATTTTCTGTTTCTTTTTCATAAGCAAGTATCATTTTATCATATTCACACGCCAAATGACAAATATTTTTTACAGAAATTACATTTTTTACTTCTGGCACTAAATCTCTATGACTTTGTTTTGCTGAAACTTCCGCAATTTTTTGCCAACGTGCTACTTTTTTCATCGCATCTTTTTCAGACAATTTCACAATACTTCTTTGAAAAGCAACTGGTATAAATTGGGATGCGCCAAGCTCGGTTCCTTTTTGAATAATCAGTTCCATTTTGTCCGCTTTGGGAAGTCCTTGAAAAATATGCAGTTCAACATTACTTTCCGTAGTTGCTTCTATTTTCTGAACGATTTTTGCTCGCACTACCTGTTTGTCAACTTTTGTAATCTTACCAATATAATTTTGACTTGTATCTTGATTGCAGATTTGTATTTCGTCTTCTATCTTCAATCTCAATACATTTTTGATATGATTGACATCACTACCTAAAATTTCAATCTCGTTTTCTTGTATGTTTTCGTTTTTTACAAAAAATTTTCTCATTTTATTTTTTCCATTACTAAATAAGAGTATTCTATATACCCTTTTTTTTATTATACCACATTTTTTATAAAAAAGAAAGAGGTTTTGGAAAATTTTCTTAAAACTTATACATTCCATTCATCATGTTCTTCCACTGAATATTGCCCTTGTACATTATCTCGCCCTTTTTTTCTCTCGGAATTAGTCGTTCTTTAGATACTTTCCAATGATTATTTACTAAGTTTGTATAATACTCTGCTCTATCTTGTCTTTGCTGGATTTCCCCAGGTGGTAATGGAAGTTTTTTCTTATTCCTATTTTGGATACGTCTTATGATGTTTTCTACAACCTTTTTCAAAGGTGTAAAAAATGAATTTTTCTCTTCAGAAAACGAGCTTTGTGATATTGGAGAAATTGTATTTATTTCAGGAAGTTCTGCTGTTATTTCCATTCCTTTTTGAATCTGAATTTTTTTATCTTTTTCGAAAATTCTCTTTAATACTTTTTCTATCGGTTTATTGTCCCACTGTTTTCCATTATCATAATCTTCTTTAAAAATGTACTTTTCATAGTCTGATTTAAAATTTTTATCTTGTATAGAATAACTTTTCATTGCGCTTATATATCTCTCTTTTATTTGTTCATATAAAATATTCGTATGAGCCATCCCATTTTTTAAAATTTCCTCTTTATCTTGTGATTTTATAGATCCATATATAATAAAGTCACCTAAAGAGTCCTGTCTTATTTTGCCCATTTTAGAATATCGGTAAAAAAGTTCTGCTATATAATTGAAAGTAATCTCTCTTGTATCATTTGCAATCTGCAAAGATGCCAATTCATAAATAGATGAATATAATTTTTTTATATAATTTTTATTAAAATCTTGACTTGATGTTCTGGCTTTATATAAATTATTAAATAAAATACCAAGATTTACTTCAAATTCTTGAAATATCTCATATGCTTCACATAAAATTTCTTGATTTTGAAATTTTTCTCGAAATAATCTTCCTAATTCTTGTCTTGATACTTCCCCTGCCACAATACCTACCTTTAAAATCTCTTTTTCAGACACTCCCAAACTTGCTGCTAACAAATTAGGCACAAAAGTCAATTCAGGAAATGCTATTGTCTTTGCTCTATAATTTTTAAAGTCTTTCATCGTTTTTGAAAAACTTGCTCTACTAGCTGCTGCTTCATTAAATGTTTCATTTAATGCCGTACCAGCATAATCTTTGCCATTTCTTTGATTTCCATATTGATACTTTAATCCTGTCGCCCCATCTCCTCTCATTCCAATAGCATGATAAACTTCATGTGTGAGAACTTCATACAATTTAACATATATCTCATCTGGGTTTTCGTGCTCTATTTTTGTAAAAATATCTCTGTTAATTAATATTTTTTTAGCCTCCTTTCCTTCTATCATATACATAGCAGCACTCTCCGGAAAAGGTAATTCTGTAGCATCCACGAATTTACAATCTATCATCCAATCTGCGAAATGTTGGATTTCACTTTCCATATGTAAATCAGAAAAACCAAATTCATATGCTCTTCTTTGAAGAATTTCTTGAAATACAATTGCAAAATCTCCATATTTTTTAAAAGTTATTTGTTTTTTTATAATTTGTTGTAATCTTTTATTCTTATACTTTTTCCACTCCATTAATCATCTCTTTCCTTTATTTCTTATTTTTGAATTAATTTTAAGTTAAAAGTTAAATAATCCGAACTCACCAATTCAAAATAAATTTTTTCAAAATCTCCTCCAAAAGCTTCTCTATGTGCATCCCCATGTAAATGTGCATAAAAACACTTTTGAATACTATATTTCTTCATAGTTTCTATAAAATCAATTTCCTCAGGCACATTTTCCCTAAAAAATGGCGGATAATGTAAAAAACAAATCATTTCTTTATTATTTCCAAACTTTTTCAAACCATCTTCAATCGATAATTTCAAGCGTTCCCTTTCGCGTTTCAAAATTTTGTAATTTTCTTCCGAATTCCATGCATATGTAGTCCAACCGCGTGTTCCAACGATAATTTTATCCTCCACTAGAAAACTATTATTTTGCAAAAACTCAATTTTCTCAAAATGTTTTTCCTGCAAAAATTTCGTCATTTTCGTAAGTGAATTCCACCAATAATCATGGTTTCCTTTGCTCAGAATCTTTTGACCTGGTAAACCATTTAAGAATTCAAAATCTTGATCGGCTTCTTCTAATGCCATTGCCCAAGAAAAATCTCCGGGAATAATGACGGTATCTTGTTCTTTTACATTTTCTATCCAATTTTGTTTTATTTTTTCACTATGATTTCCCCAACCGAAAATATCCATTGGCTTGTCTGTGCCAAAAGATAAATGTAAATCACCAATTGTATAGATTGCCATTTTATTTTCCTTTCCGTGTGAGCAATTGAAAACATCACCCTACATTAATTTCAAATTCGGCACCGCATTTAAATACAAATCTGCTGTTTTTCCTGCTAAATAGTCATAATACCCTTGCGCCGCAATCATGGCAGCATTGTCCGTACACAAAATTGGTTCTGGATAATAGACTTTGATTTTTTGCCTTTGCGCCAATTGGTCAAACTCATTTCTGATGTAAGAATTTCTCGAAACACCTCCTGCTAACACGATTCTATCAGTTTTGTATGCTTTAATTGCCTTTTCAACGTTAAAAATCAACATTTCTGTTACTGCTTTTTCAAAACTCGCACACAAATCGGCTTTATCCAAATCTGGTGTCTTGTGATTTAAGTTGATGACAGCAGTTTTGATTCCACTAAAACTAAAATCAAAGCCCTCTAAATGCGTTAGTGGTAATCCTATATTAGGGGTACCGTTTTTTCGCCATCTCGTCGATTTTAGGACCTCCCGGATAGCCTAAACCCACCACTCTTGCCACTTTGTCAAAGGCTTCTCCGATGGCATCATCTCGTGTTTTGCCTAAAATTTCGTAATCATTGTAAGTTTTGACATTTACTAAATGGGTATGCCCTCCTGAAATAATTAAACATAAAAATGGTGGCTCTAAGTCTGGATGTGTCAAGTAATTGGCTGATACGTGTCCTGCTATGTGATTGACTGCAATGAGTGGCTTTTTCACAGCAAAACTCAAACCTTTTGCATAGGAAACACCAACTAACAATGCGCCAACTAATCCCGGACCTTGTGTTACAGCAATAGCATCAATTTCTTCTAAGCTTAAATTCGCCTCTTTTAAGGCTTGTTTCATAATCTGATTGATTACTTCTACATGACATCTGGAGGCGATTTCTGGCACAACTCCTCCATATTCTTCATGAATTTTTATCTGTGAGTTGATAACATTGGATAAAACCTCTCTGCCGTTTTTTACGACAGCAACAGAGGTTTCATCACAGCTTGATTCAATTCCTAAAATAACTATATCTTTCATTTCAGTTTTCCTTTTCATTAAAACATTCCAAATATCGCTCCAACCATACTAAATAAAGCATTTGATAAAAAACCTACGACAGGACTTACAATATAGCCTAAAAGTCCCGTAATCCATAAAACCATGAAAATTAGTTGTAATGTGTTGGAATTTCTATCTAGCCATTCGATTGCATGGTAAGGCAAAATATGACGGAAGATTTTTTCGCCATCTAATGGTGGTAGTGGAATTAAATTAAATACACCTAAACCAATATTAATCGAAATCGTATACAAAACCAACAACATAAGAATTGCAACCAGTTGTGTGGCTGGCGCAAAATTTCCTAATATATAATAAATGACCGTAAAAATAATCGCTAAAATAAAATTTGTTAGCGGACCTGCAAGTGAAACTATGGCTTGGCAAGTTGCTCTTGATTTATTGCTTGTGAAGTTGTTTGGATTAATC
>CANBLA010000038.1 GCA_947369305.1 uncultured Clostridia bacterium | reverse complement strand
TCATGGAATTTAACATTAATGGATTTTTTAATACCGAATGGTCAATATATATCCCTTCTTTTTCCTCTGTATATTTGATTGGAATATTAAATAACACTTCACTAATATCATTAAAAGGCAAATTTCCATTTTCTTCTAAGCTAAACTCTATTTGATTTTCGGTAGAATCTTGCGATTCAAATAAAATACCTTTTCCAGAATCCACTGTAATAAAAGTTTCGCATTCGTTTGGTAGATAATTCATATTATTGGTTATAATTAATAGACTAAATCCCACATTTTTTTCTAGCTTTAGAATTTCATTAATGACATTTAAATTTTCCACCATTTTATAATCTTCTATAATAATTAGATAATGTGGCACTCCGTTTTTATTTGCTGTCTCTTCTCCTTGTTGTGTATTTCTCTTATTTAGTTCTGTATTTAAAAATTGTGAAATTTCTTTCATTTTTGTATAATCATAAGCAAAAAATCTTAAATCCTTAAGCCCATTCCAAGTATGTGGTAGCATTTTAGCAAAATCCCAATCTCTACTTCCATTATTTTTTAACAAAAACACTAATTTCAACTCATCGTAACTGTGAAAGGTAACTAGTTGTAATAATATATTTTGAATCAATCTAAACTTGTCCTTGTTATGATTCGTAATAATTGCAGAAACCCTTTTATGGGCAAAAGATAATAATACTGGTGCATCTTTTATTAATTTTGCTTGTTCAACACATTCATTTACTAATTCCTCAAACTCTCCAATTTGTTCTTCAAAACTTTCTTCTTTTTGAGGTATATCTATTTCTAAGTTAGATGGAATATTTCCCCTTCCTAATCGAACCATTAAAAAATCTCTATCACTTGCTTTTCTCTCCCATAATCTTGCATCTTTCTTTACAATAATATCAAAACATTCTTGATTCGAAGGATACACCTCAGAAAGAATTTTTCTACTCTCTATTAACTCTTCCTCAATCACTTTTAATTTATTTTCAAGATAATTTTTATATTTCCTTTTTTGTTCTTCTTTGTTTTTCTTTTCTCTATTTGTTGTATATTGTTGCGTAATTAGTGGGAAAAGTAATGAACTTAACAGCATAACACCAGACATAATTAAAGTAAATAGTGTATTTTTCTTGCTCACTTGACCATGTATAAAACTATCTAGTGTCTGTATAATGGAAATAAGAGTCATAACCGCAAATGAAAGCATCGTTCCCATGACTAATATAATTGGTAAACCTTTTTCTTTATTTTCTTTTTGAAGTCTTTCAATTTTAATGCTTTTTTCTTTTAACAATTTCAGCATTCTAGGAGGTCTCAAAAAGTAATGATATTCATCACCTTCTATCATGATTTCTTCATCTTCTTTTTTTAAGATGGGAGGATTAGTATTAATTAAAGTAAAAAAATTACTATTATACTTTACTCTTTGAGAAGGATTACTAATAAAAATTTCATTTCCCATAACAATAATTTTAACACCCAAAATAAACACAACATCACCATTTTGTAACGTCATTGTTTGTTCCGACACAAGTTTGTCATTTACATAGGTATGATACATCTTATTAAAATTTTGTATCATCCATTTATTATTTTGTTTATACAACTTTGCATGAATTGGACTTAACAAAGCATTATTAATAAATATATGATTTTTTTTCTTGTCATTGCCAATTAAAATTTCGAAATCTTTTTTCATTCTCAAATGCAAATAATGTGGCTCATAAATTGGAACATAATATAATAAATAGGGTAATTCTTCCTCTTCTAGCTTAATCCAATAGATACCATATTCTTTTAGAATTATTCTACTGATATTTTTTTCACGATTCAGTATTCTTATTTCATTACCAGAAATTTGTATATTTTTCTTATTAATAATAACAGAATGACTATTACTGACAAGTTGCCACTTTCCATCAATGGCTTCAATATTAACTAATTTTCTTTCGTTTTCTGTAGTTTTATCATACAACCAATAATTTCCCATTGGTTTATGGGGCAAAATTAATTTATTTAAGGAATTCTTTCCAATCATTGTAACAATCATTTTTATTTACACCTCATTTAATTCTAAATTATAACATCCTCTTTACATTGCATTTTTATTACCATTCCATTATGACTTTTCTGCACTTATGGGCTACCAATATCTTTAACAGTTCGGTATAAAATCATTCTAAATCCTAAATTAATCTCTGTTTCAGAAGGATTGTAAACTGTTCGACTATTGGCTGTTCTACTTAACTTATAGCTTCCTCCTCTTACTACCCTTCTTTCCATCAAATTATTTTCTTCTTTATATATTTCGCTTGTCCATTCTTTCATGTTTCCAGCCATATCACAAATCTTATTAATCATATCTGTTACCGTAGTTCCTGTGTAAAACAATTCTCCCGCATAATTTCCATAACTTAAATTAGTAGAATAATTCTCTACACTTGAATCTAACCATTGCAATGTTGTATCCCATGCATAACTATTCATAATTGCTGTCTTACAATCTTCATATCCAAATCCATTAGCAGATTTTAAGGCAACTTCTTGTGCTGTTACATAATTAATATTGGTCCAAGGCATTCTATTTTTCATAGTAGCAGCTATTGGTTGATCTGAGTCACTTTTTTCAAAAATAGAGGATTCGTATCGAGCAATATAAAAACCACAATATTTATTGACACTTTCCACAAATTCATCCATTCCATTTTCTTGATCGCTATAACGTTTATCCTCAGACGTATTTCTAATCAATAAATTGTCTTCTACCGGAATCCATATATATTGATTTTCCTGTTCATCTTGAATGACATATCCGATTGGCGACCTCTCCTTCTAAATAAGAAAATCCCTTTGGCAGATACGGATTCATTGCTGAGTTTTCTCTGATATTAATCACTTCTAATTGAGCAACATCTTTTTGCCCATTTTTGGCTTCTACTTCAAATTGATAGATTCCATTTTCTGAAATTTTATATTCAATTACATCTTTATATTGAGTGGAATTATCTGGCAATGTTATTGATAAAATTCCTTGTGAATCCGTCGTTCTTGCTACAACTGTAACGATTACCTCTTCTTGGTCTGGTTCTTCTGTATTTAATGTAAAACTTAAATTTGGAATTGGTACAGTACTTTCATTGTTCGTACCTTCATCCCAAAACAATACTAACAAAATCGGCCCCATCGAAACTAAAATAATGATTACAATTGCAATAGCAAAAGCTTTATTACTCATACCTTTCTTTTTTGTTAGAATACTCTAACAATCTCCTTTCTTTCAATCTAATTTGGGAATTGTAGCTTTATCTTTTCTTACTTCATATCACGAATTATAATAAAAAATATAGAATTCGAGCAATCTATACTGCCCGAATTTCTCGATTTCAACCATTTTATTCCTATTGTTCTATCCTATACTTACTTTCCTTTCATCTACGGCACTTGTATTGATGAATTATTGTTTAGCAGAATCTGTATTTGCCTTGTAATCAACCTCAATGGCATTATCAGTAAATGATTCGACTGCTCCACTCGTAGCTCTTGTTGAAGAATTATTGGTTTGCAAATTACTTAGCATTCTTTCTTTGCCAGATTTAGCATAAGTATTGGACAATGCATTTTTTAATTCTTTGTCTGTTAAGTTATTATCTTCTTGATTAGTCTTCAACACATTATACAAATTTTCAGAAATAACATCCATGTGTTCTTTTGCACGATTCGTTTTTTTCTTTATCTCATTATAAGAAAGTCCCTTTAGTTTTAAAGCATCTCCCTCAATCAAATTTTTTTGAATCAACTTTTTTATTTTATCAATTGCCTCATCTATATTGCCAAAAGAAGATGATATTTTGTTAATCATATTTGATAAGGATTGTTTATCCGCCATAAATTTTGTATTTGGATCACATGTTGTTTCTGCTATTTCTCCTAGACTCTTTTTGGTTATGTTTTCGATATCATAAATATATTCATTTCCTTTTGCGAAATTAGCAATATAAGTATGTTTTTCATAGCTTCTTCCTAATTTCTTAGATTTTTTCATTTGTGTGCAAACATCTACACTTGTTATTCTAGTTAATTCCTCAGCAACTGTACTTATATGATTCAATACATCAATTCCATCATCTAATCCGCCTTTTGAGCTATTATTCCACCATAATGCAAAGTCTGCTGCTGCATCATCATACCATTTGCCTCTCACCATTACTGTATTTTGTATTTCTTTGGATACTATCTTAATATTTTTTTGTAATATTACAACTTGTTTTACTAGATTACTTAAATATTCGTTATATTGTTTTAAATCATAATAGGCTGTCTCATCAAATCCTCCTTCTATTGTACTTAATTTTGCCATGTGTTCCTCCTTATTAAAATGCTTTCAATATACTCCATTTATCTATCTACTTATTACTTTTTTCTTTTCATCTCTTGAGCTTGCATTCCTGGCGCATAGTGTGTCGTGTTTGATTCATGATTTCCAGTAGTATAATTAGGTGCCTTTTGAGTACTTGAAGTTTGATTTTGAGGTTTCTTATTATTTTGCATTTCTTTGTATTTATCTTGAGAATTGGCTGTTCCATTATTGTTTTTTTGTGCTTTATTTTCTTGCATTTCTTTGTATTTATCTTGAGAATTGGCTGTTCCATTATTGTTTGAACTAGTAGTACCTCCTTTATTACCTGAGCCTCCTCCATTTTTTGAAGAACTTGACCCACCTGTACTAGTTGTTCCTGCAGTAGCACCCGCAGTAGCACCTGCACCTGCAACAGCACCTGCAGTAGCAGTTCCTGTACTTGATTTTTTCTTCGAACTACTGCTAGATTTATAAAAATCGTTAGACAATGCCTTTTTCAACTCTTTATCTGTTAAATTATTATCTTCTTGACTATTCTTCAATATATTAAACAATTCCTCACAAATAGCATCCATATGTTTTTTTACATTATTTGTTTTATTCTTCAAAGTTTCTGGAGAAAGTCCTTTTAGTTTTAAAGCATCTCCTTCAATTAAATTTTTTTGTACCAATTTTCTTATTTTATCGATTGCCTCATCTATATTATCAAAAGAAGATGATATTTTATTAATCATATTTGATAAGGATTGTTTATCCGCCATGAACTTTGTATTTGGATCACACGTTGTTTCTGGTATTTCTCCTAGGCTCTTTTTGGTTATGTTTTCAATATCATAAATATATTCATTTCCTTTTGCAAAATTAGCAATATAAGTATGTTTTTCATAGCTTCTTCCTAATTTCTTAGATTTTTTCATTTTTTCGCAAACATCAACTGCTGTTATTCTTGTCAATTCTTCAGCAACTGTACTTATATTATTTAACTTATCAATCCCATCTGCTAACCCTTCTTTCGATGTATTGTTCCACCATTTAGCGAAGTCCTCTGCTGCGTCATCATACCATTTTCCTCTGACCATTACTGTGTTTTTTACTTCATTTGAAACTATTTTGACGTTTCTTTGCAATTTTACGACTTGTTTTACTAAATCACTTAAATATTCATTATATTGTTTTAAATCATAGTGTGAGGTTTCGTCAAATCCTCCTTCTATTGTACTTAATTTTGCCATGTGTTTTTCCTCCTATAAAAACAAAAATTTATACTATAAAACTTAAATCCTATTTTTATCATAGTATATTAATTATTTTGTATTATAAAATTCAAAACGTGTCAATCATTTTTGAACTAATTATGTAAAATATTAATACATTAGTTTTATATCTCATTATGAAAATCTATTCAAATAATTTTATTCTCCTAATATTCCCAACTGCATACAATAGATTTCTAACCTTTTAACTTGTTCAAGTTTAGATTTTTGCTATCTAACGTATTGGATAAGGCTGTATATAGATTACTACGAAAACTGCTTATATCTGTTTCAATCCTTTCGTCTAATTCTTTAATTAATCTTACCAATTTGTTTCTTGTTCTTGGGTCAAATCCCCACCATTTGCTTTGGTCATCATTATTAGCTGTGTTTTTGGCACAAGTAGCAAATGCAATCCAGCTTTTTTCAAGATTATCTAGTTTTTTATCAATCTGAGTAATGAATTGATTCATTTGCTCGGTATCGCTTTTTTTCCCATTGCTTGAGGCTGTATTTAGTGTTGTCGTTGTCCATTTTTTATAGCCAATCTCTTCTAGCATCTTTCGTTGTTCATTGATTAGAGTTGAAGAAAAATTGTTAGTGCTATAATTATAAATGTTATTATTCACTCCCTTCGTAGTCCAAGCATCACGATTTTTTTGCCAGACTCCTATTTCCTTTTTAAAATCTATATTAATCTCATGATGAGAATCAATTAAAGACTGCAATGTCCAAAAACTTACACATACCACATTTGATGCACAATTTGCCACTCTTTTAATTCGATCTTCTCCATCATTTTTTCCTTCATTTGGATTTACAATTTCCAATTTTTCACCTGTCCATTGAAGTTTTCCACTTTTGGAACCTGCTTTACTTTGATTCCACCATTGCGCTACAACCCTTGCATTATCATCATACCATTTTCCATCTACACACACATAATTTTCCATTGTTTTGGCCACTGCCATTACTTTTTGTACAATATCTTCATAATTTTCTTTTAGCTTGTTCACCCTACTTCTTGATGAACTTGCATCATACCAATATTTTGCCATTTTTTCCTCCTTAAAATTTTATTTTTTATCCTTTTAATTTGTCTAGATTTAAATTTTTGCTATCTAATGTATTTGATAACGCTGTATATAAGTTCTTGCGAAAGCTAGCTAGATTTGTTTCGTTTCTTTGATCGATTGTTTTTACCATACCTAACACATTAGCTCTTGTTTTAGCATCAAATCCCCACCATTTGCTTTGGTCGTCATTACTAGCTGTGTTTTTTACACAAGTCGCAAAAGTGTTCCAACTTTTTTCAAGTGCATCTAATTTTCTATCAATTTGGCTAATGAATTGATTCATTTGCTCTGTGTCACTCTTTTTCCCATTGCTTGACGCTGTGTTTAAGACTGTCTTTGTCCATTTTTTATAACCAATCTCTTCTAAGGCCTCTCGCTGTCCCATACTTTCTACTTCGTCATACATACTGGCAAACGACTTGTTTTGCCATAATCGAGGTTTATTTTTTAATAGAACAAAGTCCTCTTGAATTTCATGATGAGAATCCTCTAAAACACTTATAGACATGAAAATTCCTATATTTATTATACTTGCTGCACCATTTACTACCCTTTTAATTCGATCTTCTCCATCATACAGCCCTTCTTTTGGATTTACGATTTCCAATTTTTCTCCCGTCCATTGAAGATTTCCGCTTTTTTCTCCTGTTTTACTTTGATTCCACCATCGAGCTACAATCCTTGCATTATCATCATACCATTTTCCATCTACGCAAACATACTCCTGCATTGTTTTTGCTATTGACATTGCTTTTTTTACAATATCTTCATAATTTTCCTTTATCTTATTCACTCTAATTTTAGATGAACTTGAATCATACCAATATTTTGCCATGTGTTTTTCCTCCTTAAAAACAAAATTTTATACTACAAACTTTTCTATTCATTATAGTAATTAATTATTATTTATTATAAAGTTTTTGTGGTGTCAATAAATTTGGATATAATTATGTAAATAATTTATACACTGTTATTTATCACATCTAATCAATTTAAACCTCCCCTAATATCAGCCCCATTACATCGGAGACCTAAACAAAAAAACGGAAATAATCGAAATTATTTCCGTTCCCAAATTCTATTTTTATTTTCCATTTGTCTCCCATAACAATTGTGGAGCATTTGGATTGCTATCTGACCAAACAGTACTCTTTTCTTTTTTAAATTCATTCATAACATCATAAACCGATGGCATTTGTGCATCTTCTATATCCTCTAAATCACTATAACAATTTACCGACACAGATTGTCCTAGTAATCTTCCAAAAGTCACATTAGCAGCATAACTTGCAC
>CANBLA010000037.1 GCA_947369305.1 uncultured Clostridia bacterium | reverse complement strand
AGAACTTACCTAGTGACTTTCCTTTTGGTTCAGATACAAGATAGGCTTCCTTTCCCAATGTTTTAGATAATCGATACATACCAAGTCCAGAGCCAATCGCATCAATATCAATATTCATATGTCCCATAATCAATACATTGTCTGATTCGTTAATAATATTTGCAATCGAACCTGCAACCGTTCTTGCTTTGACTTTTGTCCTTTTTTCTTGTTCAACAGTATTTCCACCGTAAAATTTATATTTTCCATCTTTACGAATAACTGCTTGATCTCCGCCACGTCCCAAAACAAGATCCATGGCCGTTAAAGCTGACTTGTACTTTTCAACATTGCTATCACCTTCATTGGATATTGCAATACTTAAAGTAACACGAATACTTGAATTTTCACTTAATGTTTTTACTTTATCTAATACATTGACTTTTTCTTTTTCGATATTGGACAAATATTGTTGTTCAAAAATATACAAAAATCTATCTCTATCCGTTTTAACAATTAAGCCTCCCGTTTCTTTTGCCCAATCCATAATAATTCTTTCCACATTTGTGACTAATTCAGCTCTTTCTTCTGGTACAGCTCTTTGCAAAACCTCTTCGTAGTTGTCAATCATAGCAATACCAACACAAGTTTTAGAATTGTTATATTGGTCAAACAAATCGTTATATTTTGTATCATCTATAAAATATAAGGTTAGTTGATATTCTTTTTGTTTTCGCTTATCCTTTTTTTTACTTTTGGAAACTGCTCCATATATTTTATAAAATTTTTCCTCAATGTTAAATTGTTTTGTAATGTATTTATTTTTGTCAAATGCTTGATTATTTTCTTCATAATCTTTTTCAATATTTAACTTAATTTCTTTTATAATTGGGTTTAAATAAGTAATAACATCCATATCCTTAAATGCATCAATAAAACTTTTACTTTTCCAAATAATTGCTCCATCTGTTTCAATTAATAAAAGCGGTATTGGCGAATTAATTAAATTGTTTCGTGTTGCCACATTTACATCTGTTGTTACTTCTTGAATATGGTTGACAATTTCTATTTTTCTTTTATCGCTCATCCAAACTGTGTAACAAATTAAAATAAAACATAGTACAATCGATGGGACAATAAATCTCACATCATAAAGACATAACAAGATACAAAGTAAAATGATAACTAAGATATATATATTGAATTTCAGGTTGATTTTATCAATTTTATCGCTTATTTTCTTCGGCATATTTTCTCCTTATTATAAATTAACGAATTATATTATAGCATATTTTTGCCTTATTGTCAATCAAAGATTAAGCCTGCTTAATTTAGATAAAAAAAGACAGGCAAATCCTGTCTATCTTAATCATTTGATTTTTCCCTTTGCTCCCATTTTTGAACTTCCTTGCATCGCCAAAATATTTTGGTCATATGAGAATGTTAATTTTTCGCGTTCTCTATGTCTTTTCAAAGCAATATCAACAACTTCATCTAATTCTTGTTCAAACGTTTTTCCTGTTGCCTCCCATAAATAATAAGATAATGCACCGGGAATTGTATTAATTTCATTAACGTAAACTTCTTCGCTTTCTGCATCCATTAGGAAATCAATTCTAGCAACACCACTACATCCTAAAACTTTAAATGTCTCTTGTGCTAATTTTTGAATTTGGTCTCGTTTTTCATCTGGAATATCTGCCGGCAATTTTTTATCTGATACTGCCATTCCTTTTCCACCACTTATTTTACCACTTCCCGCTTTCGCTCCCGAAATTCCTTTTATTCCAGCTTTGTTCTTGCTTGCATTTCCCCCCATATACTTATCTGCATAGCTCAAGATTTCGTCCGAGAAAAACGGTTCTTCACATACTGAAGCTTGTGTTTCAGTAATATTTCCAATAACCGAACAATTAATTTCTTTTAAATTCACAACTGCTTTTTCTACAATAACTCGATCTGAAAATTCCATTGCAAATTCAATTGCTTCTTCCAATTCTGTTCTATCATTTGCCTTTTTAATACCGACACTAGAACCCAAATTTCCCGGTTTTACAATTACTGGAAATCCAATACTCTCTGTAATTTCATTTAAGAATTTTTCTTCTTCTTTTATGTATTCCATACTATAAAATGCTACATAATCCACAACTGGAATTCTAGATTCCTTTAACACTTTTTTCATTAATATTTTATCCATACCAATACTAGAAGCCAAAATATCTGGTCCAACATACGGAATACCAAGCATATTCAAAAAACCTGCAATTGTTCCATCTTCTCCATTTGTTCCATGCATAATAGGAAATGCAACATCAATAGTATTCAACACTCTTTTTCCAATCCATGGGGCTGGATATCTTACAACTTTCACCCCTTTTCCATCATTAACAACAGAAACTTTATAACTACGTTTCAGTAAAACTTCCATATCTTTATAGGCATACAAATCTAATAAATCATCCCCTGTGTACATCACACCCTCTTTTGAAATATAAATTGGAACAATCTCATATTTCTCTGGATTAATCGATGAAATTGCTTGACTCATCGTAATAACAGCAATTTCGTGTTCCACCGATTTTCCACCAAAAAATACTCCTAATTTAATTCTCATCTTCAATTTTCCTTTCTCTATAAATAATTATCTGGTAAATCATTCTCTAACAAGATAACTGTATCATTGCTTGTAATTCGATTCATTTCTTGCAAAGCTTCTTCTAGATTTTTTGCAATAAACATATTTTGTTTTGGATAATGTTTATCTTGCAAACCTTTCAAAATTGGAAGGGTCTGCTCCGCACCAACCAATATTACATAATCTGCACATTCGGCAGCTTTTTTTCCTAAATCTCTATTAATTTGATTAGCTTTATCTCCCAATTCAACAATTCCCGGCGTTATCAAAACTCTTTGTTTTTTATCAAACGATTTTAGTACATCTAACGCCATTTTAGCACCTTTTATATTTGAATTATAGGCATCATCAATAATAATACTTCCATTTGGATTTTGTTTTAACTGCAATCGATGAGGCACTGGCTTTAAGTATTTTGCTCCAATTTTTATTTCCTCAGCTGTCATCCCCAATTTATCAGCAATTGCTACTGCACCAACAATATTTAAAATATTCAATTCGCCTAACAATTTAGTTTTAATGTGTATTTTTTCTTTATTTGGCAATACTACATCAAAGCTTGAACCATGGTCAGTTATTTCTACTTTTTCGGCATAATAATCTGCCCTTTTGGTCAAACCAAATTTTACAATATTATTTGGAAGTTCAGCTTTTTTTATATTTTCATCTTCCCAATTTACAAATGCTAGCCCACTTTTAGGAAGTGAATCAACTAATTCTAGTTTCGTTTTTCTAACATTATCTAATGAATGGAAAGTATCCAAATGCTGCGGTCCAATCGCTGTTACAATACCGAAATCCGGCTTTACAATATCGCAAATTTCTTTAATATCTCCAACATATTTTGCTCCCATTTCACAAATAAAAAGTTGGTGTGTTGATGTCAAATTTTCGTTAATGGTTCGCACAACTCCCATGGTTGTGTTGTAACTTTCTGGAGTCATTAGTGTATTGAATTTTTGTGATAAAATGGTATTAATAGCATATTTTGTACTAGTCTTTCCATAACTTCCTGTAATTCCAATAACCTTCAAATTAGGAATTTCCTTTAACTTTTTACTTGCTCTGATACAAAATCCTTTTCGAATACTCTTTTCGATTGGTCTATTTAGCACATTTACAACATATACAAATGGATACGCTAGCATGGCACAAATATTAGAAATTATAATAGCTGTTTTGCCATTTACAAAAGTTGCGATTAATGTTATTCCTACAAAAATTATCAAATATGTAAGATACATTCTTCTAATTCGAGCTGTTACAACAAATGCTTTCTTTTCTTTTGTTTTTTTAGACGTTACTATTAGTATGAAATATACAAATATATTTAAAATAAACGCAACTTGATTTATATTAAATAGCAATAAAATAATTGGTATCATCAACAATACAATTACTTTTATACTAAGTACTTTCTTAATGTATCTTTTCATCCAGACAGCATAGCGGTCATTATAATAATTCTCCAATTGTAATATGTGAAGTCCTTCTCGTGCTCTTTTGTAAAAGAAAATTAAGAATAAAATTAAATTTAAACTTATCATTATATTCTGCATAATTTCTTCCTTTCTTTACAATTTATCATTTTTAAAAAACTCATTTAGAACAGCATTACAATTTTGCAGATTTTCTAAATAAGAAAAATGTCCAGAATTTTTATATTCTACTAAACCACTGTCTGGAATTAAGTTTTCCATTTTTTTTGCATCGGAAATTGGGGTATCTTTATCATTGGTTCCCCAAATAAGCAAAGTTGGAACCTTTATATTCGGTAATAATTGGGACATATCTTCATTTAAAATTGTTTTCATTGTTTCTCTCAAAACTGGAGCTGAGGCCTTATAATCTGCTGAACCAACATGATTCATTAACGTTTCTTTGAATTTTTTCATACTTCCAACATCTGGTAATTTATTTAAAAATGCTTTTCCTACTTTAAAGATTCCAACTTTCACGTAATATTTCAGTTTTCTTTTTGGAACAAGACCAGCACTATCCATTAGCACAATTTTTCTGGGTTCAATAATTCCTCTTCCAACAGCATTTATAATCATTCTTCCTCCATTTGAATGACCAATTAAAATTGGATTTTTAATGTTCAATTGTTTGATAAATTCTGCTAGAAAATCACCAAAATCATTTGTGTTTAATGGATGTTCTGGCAAATCACTTTTACCAAAACCAACAATATCAACTAAATATACTTTGAAGTTTTGCGATAAAGAATTAGCAATTGGACGCATCGTTTCTCTATCACAAAGCCATCCATGTAGCAATATTATTGGATTTCCTTCACCATTTACTTCATAATCTATATTCCAATTCTGTATTTTTACTTGCAAAATTTCCTCCTACATTTCCACAATTTGTTTCTGTTTTGTGGATATTTTACTATAATTTATTCAAATTATTTGTTTTTTGTGACCATTTAATCATATAACATTCTTATTACAATTTCAATATAAAATATAAGAATTTTTAATTTTTGCCCTATTTATTATTCCATTTATTTCCTTTTTATATTCTTTTAAAAAAAATAAAGCCAAATTGATAAATCAATTTGGCTTATCTTTTATAAATTATTTCCTATATTTCTTTATACTTTTGATATCCCTTATAGGCTATAAATGCAATTCCAATTAAACCTGCAACAATTAATAAAATGTATCTTTTTGCACTACCTGTCTTTGGTAAATTAGATGATGTTAGTGTATTATCTGGCGTATTTGTAACATTCGTGTTGTTTGTAAGATTATTTGATTTTTGATTTGTATTGTCTGAGGTATTATTTCTATTATTTTGATTGCTATTATTGTTGTTACTGTTTTGTACAGCAGTAACGTTAATTGTTTGAGTCGTCGATTTTGTTACACCATTTTCTGTATATGAAATTGTTACTAATTTATTTTCCGTCTTTAATGCAGAATTTGGAGAATAAGTATAATTTGTTACTTCTTTTGTTGAATTATCGCTATAACTTGCTGTTACAATCATACCTGTTGTATTAAATTTTTCGCCTTCTTTATAATTTGTTGTATTTGGTGCTCTTGTTATTTCTATTTTTGACAAAGTTACTGGTTTATTTTCGCTATCTCCTTCGTTTTCCCCAATTACTTTTATACTAAGAGTTTTATCTTGTACATCTATTGTATCTGTTGATGTTTTATATAATTTAATTCCTGTTAATTTAATATCACTTGTTTTAGCAGAAACTCCCTCTTTTACTGAAAATGTTAGTTTAAAAACATCACCAGAATTAATTGCATTATCTGCTATGACATCTAACTTTGTATTATTTCCCATGTCTTTCCAATTTGTACCTATTTCTTTTTTAGTTAAGGAAAACACATTGGTATCATAATTTAATGTTGATTCAAATCCTACAATTCCATCACTCTCTTGTGATATTGTAACTTCAAAAGTCTCTCCACTTTTTACATCTTGTTTTGTTGTTTCCATACTTACTTTCTCATTTTCTGCCAATGAGAAATTTGCTATACTATAGATTATAACAAACATTGCTAGAACAACTATTTTTAATCTCTTTTTCATCTGTTACCTCCAACTTTATAATTATAATTATTATATATATATATCTTTCCAAAGTCAACACTTTTTAAACCATAAATTTTCTATTTTTTGTCATTTTTTGATAATTTTAAAAAAACGCTCTTTTCTAAGAGCGTTTTTACACATTATATATTTGTTAATCGATATTGATTTAATCCTATAATGTCACCCATTGTGATTTCATTATCTGTATCAACAATATTTCCAGCAATAAATTCTGCCTCTGTTAATTCTTGTGATTTATCTAATCGATATTGATTTAGTTTGATAATATCTCCTAAACCAATTGATCCGTCTCCTGTAACATCGCCTTTTACAACAATTTTACATTGAACATTATCAGATAAACCATCTACAATAACAGTTTGATTTGTTTTTACAGTATCTGTAGAATTAATTATATTTTCAGCATTTGCGTCTTTTATTACAAGTTTATATGCATCTGTATTTAATGTAACATCTTTTAAAACTTCTTGTATCTTTGTATTTTTTGAAACTACAAGGTAACTCATATTATCAACTTGTTTTACTGTTTCTACTGTACTTCCTTGATTTGTATTAACAATAATTTGAACATTGCCATTTCCTTGGTTGTCACCATTTCCGTTACCATCTGTTACTGTATAGCGAATGTAACATGTCGTACCAAGACCAATTCCATTTGCTCCTTCTACTGTAACAACTGCTGTTCTTGTTCCTAAAATAGGAGTTTCTAGTATTACATAAGATCCATCACTTGCAGCATTTCCATATACACTTGCAATACCAAAAGTTGTATTTTCACCATCAATTTCTTCAAATTGTCTAAATATCATTGGTAATTCTACTTTCACTCGGTCACTTGTTTTTTGGATATTTAAATTCATAGATAATTGTTGTCCACTTAAAACAATTCCTTTTGTTTTAATTAGATTTTTTACATAAACATTAATTGGTTGATTTTCTTCTTTTGCTTTAAATTCAAATTGTGTTTTTAAATTTTCAATATCATCGATTTGGTTACTTGATAAATCAAATTTGTTTAATCTGTCAAAATTAATACTATTTATATCAAAGTCAAATTTTCCGGCAATCAAGTTCTTTGATAAGTTAATACTTTTTAATTTTCTTAAACCTTCTAACACTTTGATTTCACTAATATTATTGAAACTCAAATCCAATGTATTAAGCCATGAAATTTCAGACCAGTTTATATTATTTATATTAGCAATCTCATTATTTGCCATATATAATTCTCTTAATTCTTTCATAACAGCAATATCATCAATGTTTTCGATTAAGTTTTCTGACATATTTAATTTGTATAATCTAGGTAAAGTAACAAATGCTTTTATTTCTTCATCAGTAGAAGTTGCAATTCTTGAGAAGTAATTTAAAAGTTTTTCTGTAAGTCCAGTTTCTGAGTTATCATGTCCCTCACTTTTTAACTTATCCGTTATGTATGTAACATTTTCTTCATCTAATTCTTTCGTTATCTGTTGATAATTTCTATGACTACCTCTTTTTCCTACACCTTCAATTTTAACAGTAATAATACAACTACTAGAAGCCATAACATACGCATCAAAGTCACGTAATTTTGTCAATTCTGTCTTGTATGAAGTGATATCTGGATTTTCTTCAAAAGCTTTTAATTTTTCAGTATAGTAAGTTGCTACTGGTGTTTTTGTTTCATCTGTACTATCAAAAATTATACCAAATTTCGTAGTTAAGTAGCTTTTCTCTGGAACCGTAAAATGTTTCTCAACTGAACCCATTTTAGTTGCCTGTGCTTGTAATAAAGCTTTCGCTTGTTCCAATGTCAAATTCTCATATTCTTCATCT
The DNA here is from genome assembly GCA_947369305.1 of uncultured Clostridia bacterium. Next base: position 135 of record CANBLA010000037.1, on the reverse strand, counting down.
GTAATATTCTTTAGTTCTGGTGTTATTACCGAAGTTAATTTATATATTTCAGTATATAAATTGTAAAGTTCCTCTTCTTTTTCTTCTATTCTTTCTTGTGCTTTTCCAATTTCTCCTCCCAATTTACTGATAATA
>CANBLA010000036.1 GCA_947369305.1 uncultured Clostridia bacterium | reverse complement strand
GTTGAGACTTTTCTAGAGGATACAGAGTTTCATTTTAATGCGATCAAGGGTGAAACAGAATATGCTTGGAAAGTTGTAATAAATATAAAAAGACCGAGAAATTCTGATAAATCGTTGAATGCTCAAGTATTTCTTTTAGGTTCTAGAGATCAAGATGTGCATTGCTCTGATCCAGTTCCTGCTACAGTTCGTGAACTATTTCATCCAGGAGATGAAGAAGGAATGGCAAATAGCACGAAAACAGTTTGTAGCCATTGTAGGAAGTATTTAAAAAGTATTTTCAATGCGCTATGGGATGTAGATGAGGCAAATACGAATACGTATGTTCCATATATTTATTGTGTAAAAGATCACTGGTTTAGGAATGTATATTTTTCAGGAAAAGCAATTGAAGAAGATAATGCTACAATTGTAAAAAATGATGACGAATACGAAGAAAAAACAGGTGAAAGATGGACCTTATATGAAACCTATGAAGACGGTGAATATAAAGGTGAATACAAGTTATATGCTTATTTTAAAAATGGAAATGATTATAATCATGAACTGACAGACGTATTGTGTGAAAAAGTCAAAAAAGGTGAGGGAAAATATAAATTAAGTGATGATGGAATAACTTATGTTAAAGCAGAGAATGGAGATGGTGAATATAATCTTAATCCAAACCGAAATGAACAAGAATTTAGAGTTGGCAAAAAAGCAATAGAAGACAGCGACATAACAAGCGATTTTATAGCATATGAACTCGGTGGAGTAGATACTTCATGGAAACAATTATCAGTAAATGACGACTCGCCTGAAATTATACAAAAAGTAAGTAAAACTGGAATAGATTTCTATTATCAGACAACAACAGGAACCGTCAAGCAAATAGAAGATGGAGTTCGTGGAGAAACCAATGCAAAGATTAAAGATATATTCTTAGATAAATACTATTTGTATGATGGAAGCAAAGAAACAGCGGCTTTAATTCAAGCAGCAAAAGAAAAAACAGGAACTGATAATCCAGATGATTTTACAGATTCTTCCATAACAGCAACTCTGAAGGAAAAAGATAATGCTGGAAATGAAATAGAGAAAAAATATACTGCAACAATTGATCAAATCTCTGGACCAATTAGTTTATCACACAGCTCGCTAAATGCATTCAGCATGTTAGAAAATATGCATACATTAGATTCAGAATATATTTATCGTGACTTTAAAGAATTAATCGTAGAATTGAACTATTTTGACAAAGAAGATTTAGTAGAACCTGAAGATGAAGTTATGATGTTTCCAATTAGTGGAGTTTCACCAGTAGGATGGCCAGTAGTAAGATATGATAAAGGAGAAAAGTTTTATGGAACTTTGATTCACTCTGCAGAGGATTTAAAGACTAGAAAAGCAGAGACATTAATGGAATTAAAAGAATTATTAACGCAAGAAGAGATTGAAGAGGAGATAACTGAAAACAAGGAAAACAATACTACTCCAAATCAAGATGGAAATCAATCTCAAAGTTCTGATAATCTTTTGGTACAAGCAGCCAAGGATATTTATGATTATACAGTTTCAGATGGAGGATATGACTACAGTCAACCGCAGAGGGCAAGTAGTTTTGAAGCTTCAAAAACGCAAAAGTTTTATGATTGTTCAAGTTATGTGAGTTGGTGTTTGCAATTGGTTGGAATATTTGATGAAGGGGAATTGACGAGTTCTGGAAATATAAGTACAGTAGAAAAGCTAGCTACGTATTATCATTCTGGAGCACCTACTACATTAGAAACAGGAATGATTTTAATATATGATGGACATGTTAATATTTATGATCAAAATGGAATGTACTATGATGGTGGGGAGCATGGAGGAATAAAATATAAGACATATAACAAAACAATTAAAGGTTATATTTCTATACCAAATGATAAAATGACATACAATGGTGTAACGGGTGTTGGTGGTTCAAATTCTAATACTTCCACAGCAGAATTTGCAGGTTTCGAAGGAGGAGAAACAGTAGTAGCTCCAGTAACAGGTGAGATTATAGAATATGGAACTGTGAAGAGAAAGAAAAATATTGAAACAGATGAGATTGATGAAGTAGGATTTATCAAAATAAGAGTTTTAGGAGTAGATGAATGCAAACCAACTAGTGAAGAAGGATGTGACTATTTTTCAGGGGTTTTACAAAAAGATATAAATCGTAATATTACTGGCAATGATGTGAAAGATAATAAAGTTTCAAATTGGTTAGAAGCGCATTATAATGAAAAACTAGATACATTAGGTTATGATTACTTCTGGAAAGAATATAAAGACGCAGGCATAGCGGACTATACATTATATATAGAAGGATTTGATGTTTCTGATATTGGAGTAACAGGAAATAATCAAAATAATATAAAAAAATTAGCAGAATTTATAAATGCTTTACCGGATAGTGTTTCGGAAGGTGAAATATCAAATAATTATGCCAGCCAATATGTGGTACCAAATTTACTAGATGATAAACGAGAATTCGAATTAAAAATAGCAGAAGAAGCGAAAAAAAGAGCAGCATATACACTTACCAAAGATGACAAAATCTATATTAAGGAAGGCGCAGCAATTGGTAAAACATACTCATCTGATGCTGAGTTTATCAAAGAAGTTAAAATTGAGGGAGCAGGAAATAATGAAGAATCTTCTGAAGGAGAAAACCAAAATGTAGGACCTTACAAAGTGGGGAATTACTTGAGAATGGTTTTTAAAGATATAACAGGTGGGCAGAATGTAGAGAATATTGAGGATTATGTAGAGATTCCACATAATGGTGAAAATGGAGTAGGTTTATACCAAGCATTTGATGCAGAAGTAACAGATGATGAAGCTGAAATGTTGGCTGCAGTAATAGTAGCTGAAAATGGAGCACATATGGATGCAGTTTGTCAAGTAATAAAAAATAGAGGAAATGATACAGCTCATTATGGTGATGTAAAAACAATAGCAGATGTTTTGACAAAGAGTGGGCAGTATGGTACAGTATTTCCAGTCGGGGCAAATAACAATGCAGCCCATAAAGGTGGATATGGAACTGAACCAAATGGAAATTATACAAAAGTATATGACTTGGGAGAATATGGTCAATTTGTAGTTGGAAATCAACCATCAGGTGGAACATTTAATGAAAGATTGGCGACGGAAGAATCAAGATCAATAGTACAGGGTGTATTAAGTGGTTCAATCGAAGATATTATTTCGCCTAAATTAGGAAAACTAGCACTATATCAAGTTACTTTAAATAGTTTTCCGCAGCATTTAGGAGAACCACATTGTGTGGAAAGTGGAGAATTGTTCTCTCACTTGTGGAAACCACTTGAAGGAACTTCTGATTCATGTGATTGTACATTATCAAATTAAAAAGGAGTATAGAAGTGAAGGAAAATAAAAAAATTATTATAATTTTTATGATAGTTTTAGTTATAATTTTACTAATTCTGACGTGTCTATTAGGATTATTAAAGCAAAAAACAAAAATCATTAATGAGACGACAATACCAAATGGTTTACAAAATAAATATCCTGCAAATACAATAGCCATTTCACAGCAATATAAAGGAAATTTACAAATGAAAGATATTTCAACTAAAGTTTCAGAATTTATGACAGGAACCATTCCTTTTTTGAAACAACATACTGTTAATATGGAAGAAAAAGAAGTTATAGAATATTATAACAATAATGTTGCAAATATAAAACGAAAATTGGGGAACTTAACAGAAACAGATTTTGTAAATTTGATAAAAGAAATTCAAAAGTTATCTGAGGAAAAATTAGAATATGAATCTTCTAAATATCTAAAAGACTCGATTGTAGTAAATGGGGGAGAATTAGATGTTAAATTACAAATAAAATATAAAAATGAAAATGACATATCAATAAAAGTGCATATACCAGCAAGTTCATATTCAATAAAATTTGTTTCATAATAAAAAATAGCCAAAGCAAATGCTGCTTTGGCTATTTTTTATAAGGTAAATCTAACTCACGTACCATATCCTATTTTTAGGGAAATACTCATGCAAAAGTGAAAGTAAAAGGTTTTCTGCGTTATCTCGTATCTCCTTTTTATAGCAATATTTTCCACGACCGCGTCCAGTCATGATTTCTGGATTGTACAAATTAATTGCATTTGGAAAAGCCTCTGTATTTATCATTTTATGAATATAACTATAAGTCATAAAAATAAGTTCAAAAAATATACTAGATTTGGCTTTTTCATTTAAATTTTTAGCCAAATTAATCACTAAATTTTCATATAATTTTTGCCAATTTTCTATCAGAATAATTGGCGCAATTAAAATTCCTACACGATATCCAGCATCACATAATTTATTAATTGCCTCAATTCTATTTTTCAAACGTGATGTTCCAAACTCAATTTTATCAATTAATTCTTGAGGATTAACACTCATTCGAATGATAATTTTATCCTTTCCAGAAATATTTAAGATTGGGTCAACCATATCAAATTTTGTTGGAAAGGTAAGAAAGCCTTTTTTGGAGTTTGCAAAATTTTCAATGGTCCATACTAAATTGTTGGTAATTGAGTTTTCTAAAATTAAATCACTATTACTGCCAATTTCGAAAGTTAATTCTTTATCATTTTTTTCAGCGGTTTTAATAATTTTATCTAACATTTCTTCACGATTGACAAACAAGCGTAAATATGCACATTTATTATAGTTGCACACAAGGTAACAATACAAACACATGGCAGTACAACCAGAAGAAGTAAAAGGAACTAAAAAGTCCGATACTTTATGATTTTCCGTATATTTATGTGTTTTTCGAGTAGCAATAATCAAATTTTTTTTCATTTTAGGAAAGGCAGAATTTGATTGATTTCGCATTTCTGGAATATTATTATGATTTTCAATTGTAAATTTTGGAGTGTCTGTATACTTTTGTAGTAATTCTTTGCCTAAACGATAGTTTTCGATGTTAGGCTCACAATAAATGGCATCTGGTTTGAACATGAAAGACTCCTTTCGATTTTGTTTAAAAATAGTATTTCCGAAAAAATAATTTTAATCCGGAAAAGCATTTATTGACAAACGTAAATAAGTATGATATAAACAACATAATCTAAAATTCCAAAGCATTTCTGCTAAAGTTTTCATAAACCAAAATGAATTTAAAATAAAAAACTTGAAAAATTCCCAAATTTGTTATACAATGAACATCAAAGAACGAAAAAAGGAAAAATAATCCAAAGAAGGGAGAAAACATGAAAGTTATTTTAAAACAAGATATCAAAGGTGTTGGAAAGAAAGATCAAGTTGTCAATGCGGCAGACGGATATGCCAAAAATTATTTGTTCCCTAAAAATTTAGCTGTCCCAGCAGATACAGGAAATATGAATAATTTAAAAGCTAAAAAGGATTCGGAAAGTTTTCGAAAAGGAGAGGATTTAAAAGAAGCTCAAAATTTAGCCCAAAAAATGAAAGAAATAACCCTTAAATTTTCTGTAAAAGCGGGTGAAAACGGACGTTTATTTGGGGCTATTACAGCCAAAGAAATTGCAGAAACATTGAAAAAAGATTTTAATATTGTTGTTGATAAGAAAAAAATCGTATTACCAGAAAGTATTAAAGTTGCAGGTATTACGAAAGTAGATATTAAGTTAAACGAAGGCGTTGTAGCAACTGTAAAGGTTATGGTTACAACCATATAAAATAGGAGATATGGGAATGGATATAGGAAAAATACCACCACATGATATCGAAGCAGAGCAAGCTATTATTGGATCTATGTTAACGGATAAAGATGCTGTAATTAGTAGCATTGAAATATTAAAAGAAGAGGCATTTTATCGAGAAGACAACAAAGCAATTTTTGGAGCGATTTTAAGTTTATACGCTAAAAATGAACCAATTGATATTATTACCGTTAAAGCAGAATTAGTAGAATCTGGAAATTTTGAAAGAGTTGGCGGAATTGAATATTTAGCTTCTTTACCAGATAAGGTTCCAACTACGGCAAATGTGGAACGATATATTAAAATTGTTGATGAAAAATACATGCTTCGAAATTTAATACAATCTGCCAATGAGCTGATTTCATTAGGATATGATGAAACTGAAGAAGTTGATGGCATTTTAGATATGGCAGAAAAAAAGATTTTTGATTTGACACAAAAGAAAAATGCAACAGGTTATTCTTCCATCAAAGATGTGCTTGTTGAGTCGTTTGCAGAATTAGAAAAATTGTATAATCAAAAAGGACATATAACAGGTGTTTCTACCGGTTTTTCTGATTTGGACTATAAAACTTCTGGATTTCATGGTTCAGAACTCATTATTTTAGCAGCTCGTCCAGCTATGGGAAAATCGGCATTTGCAATCAATATTGCTACCAATGTTGCTGTTCAAAATAAAACTCCAGTTGCCATTTTTAATTTAGAAATGTCAAAAGAGCAAATTGGTAACAGAATTTTGTGTAGTGAAGCGATGGTGGATAGTAATAAAATAAAAACGGGTCAAATCGAAGATCAAGATTGGATGAAATTAGCATCTACTTTGGGAATTTTATCAGATGCGCCAATCTATATTGATGATACACCGGGAATTTCTATTATGGAAATCCGAGCCAAATGCAGAAAATTAAAAATGGAAAAAGATATTGGCTTGATTGTAATTGACTATTTACAGTTAATTCAAGGAAGCGGAAAACGAAATAGTAGTCGTGAGCAGGAAATTTCTGAAATTAGTCGTTCGCTTAAAATTCTAGCAAAAGAATTAGATGTACCAGTTATAGCATTATCTCAATTGTCTCGTGGAGCAGAAAAACGTGATGATAAACGACCAATGCTTTCTGATTTAAGAGAGTCTGGAGCCATTGAGCAGGATGCGGATATTGTTATTTTCTTGTATCGAGACGATTATTATAATGAAGATAGCGAAGAAAAAAATGTGGCAGAAGTGATTATGGCAAAGCACAGAGGAGGTTCGACAGGGACTGTAAAACTTGCTTGGATGCCAAGTTACACCAAATTTGCAAATTTAGAACGTCATTATGATGAAGGATATTAAAATAAATCGTTTATAAACCTACCAAAAAGGGAAGAATTATGTTAGAGCAAAAAATTTTTGAATTTGTAACAAAATATAAATTAATAGAAAAAGGCGACAAAATTATTTTAGGTGTTTCTGGTGGTCCAGATTCTATTTGTATGCTTACTATTTTGCATAAGATTTCGCACAAAATTAATTTTCAAATCGTTGTTTGTCATGTCAATCATGGACTGCGTCAGAATGCATGTGAGGATGAATTATTTGTGAAGAATTTTTGTAAGAAAATAAACGTACCTTTTTTTGTAAAACAGGTTAATGTCGAAGAAATTGCTAAAAAACAAAAACGAGGCATTGAAGAAACTGGAAGGATAGTACGTTACAACTTTTTTGATGAAATTATGCATCAAACGAATAGTAATAAAATTGCAATTGCTCATAATTGTAACGATAATGGAGAGACAATTCTAATGAATATTCTTAGAGGAACAGGCACAAAAGGTTTAATTGGAATGGAAAAAATAAATGGGAAATACATCAGACCATTACTTGAAACAAAACGAGATGAAATTGAAACATATTTAATGCAAAATGATATTATGGCAAGGCACGACGAGTCTAATGAGGATAACACGTACAGCAGAAATAAAATTAGAAATATTGTGATTCCGTATATCGAAAAAGAGTTTAATCCCAATATTGTATTGACATTGCAAAGATTATCTGAAATTGCGAAAGAACAAGAGCAATATTTGCAAGCTCAAACAAGGGAACTATATGAAAAATTGTGTATACAAGAAGTGAATTTGACAAAGGATTATACGTATAATAAATTAAATAATGCAGAAATTATTATAGATTTAAAAAAATTGAATGAAGTAGAAACAATTTTGCAAAAAAGAATAATTTTATATTCAATTAACAAAATATTTGGCACCACACAAGGTATTGAAAAAATACATATAGAGGATATCATAAAATTATGCAACAATAATATTGGTAACAAATATCTAACACCAAATAAGTATTTAAAAATTGTAACACAAAAGAAACAATTAAAAATAATGGCGGTAAATATTTAATCCCTAGAAAACTTAAAAATCAAAATGTTACAAGAATATAACATTTTAAAAAAGGTATTGAAAAACAATTTTTCATATGCTATTATGTAAGACAAATAAAATATTAAGGAGGAAAACAGTTTGAAAAACGGAATTAAAACATTAGCAATCTGGTTAATTTTTATTTTTGCTTCTATCGGAATATTAAGTGGTTTACTAAACAGCTCAGATAGAAAAATGAATTATTCAGAATTAATTCAAGCAATTAATCAAGGAGAAATTTCAGAAATAGAAATATC
>CANBLA010000035.1 GCA_947369305.1 uncultured Clostridia bacterium | reverse complement strand
TTAGAGTCAGAATTGTTTGGAAAAGTAGGTCTGGATGATAGTCGATTTTGTGTTACATTATATACGAATGGGACATTAAGCTATGTAAGAGAATATGAATTATATCGAGAAAATAAATATGAAAGATTTTTAGAAGAAAAAGAAAATTATTTGAAGATAGTTGAAAATCTAAAATCCAATGTAATGGAAGGAGATAATGACCATCCGGGAAGTTATATGGTGGATGAAAAAAGTCCAATATTTACAGCAAATATTAATTATGATTATATGTTAATTTCAGCTTTGACAAGAGAAAATATAACCTATGAAATGCAATATCCAGAAAAACTAAAATTTGAAGATGCAAAAATTGCTAAAGAAATGCAAAGGGCTAATTTGGAAAAAGTGGTTGCTGTAGAAAAATATCGTGAACTTAGTGAAGAATCTAAGCAGATGTTTTTAGAAAATATTAATTTAAATAAGCAAGAATTGGATGAAGTTTATTTTACTAATCAAGAGGCGAAATATTTAATTATTACAGGAACAGTACCATTTTATGAACATAAAACACAAGAAGAATTTGAGGAAATGATTCGCAAAGTTTATCAAGATTATAAAGAGGAATATATTATTTTATATAAGCCGCATCCAAGAGCTTTGCCAACAGCTAATCAAGAAACTTTTTTGAGTAGTTTGGATATAAAAGTATTACCAGGAGCAATACCAATGGAAGCAATTTTATTTATCTATCCAAATTTGCAAATAGGAGGTTTCGCAAGTTCGTTATATATGAGTGCAGATAAGGGAAAGACAGAATTTTTCTTCGTCAAAGAGGTAGCTCAATTAGTAAGTCCATTAGATCAATTATATGATTCATTGTTTAGTGGTGTGAAATTTTATTATTAAAAAAGAAACAAGGAAATAATTGTACATTATTTCCTTGTTTTCTTAATATAGTTCGTTAAATTTCATATCAGATTCAGGATATTCTTCTGGTTTTAGTCCTACACGAGATTTCATGTAGGATAATACAACAATAATAGCAATTGTAAATGAAATGCCAATAAGTAAAGTTGAAACTGCACTTGACAAATTATTTGTTAGATAAGAAATAATAAAAGAAATTATAGTACGAGTGATACTTTCCACTAATAAAGTGGCAGATAATATTTTAGTTCTCATGCTACTGGTTGAAAAACTTCCTAGATATTGTTTGATAAGTGTATAGTATGGACCTGTTATCACAGAATGTACAGTAAATAGAACTAATACTAAAAAATAAGTTAAGAAAGGTGGCAATTCTGTAAGAACGGCGACAAGTCCTGCGAAAACTATAGACAAACAATAAGATAATCCTAAGAAACTCAAAGTATGGTTTCCATGAGATGTCTGAATACGTGCTGATGAGTTGGAAGCAAATCCAGCAATTAACCCCCAAATAGCAAATATAATTCCGAAGTATTCATCTGGAACATTTAATTCTGTTAAAAGACTACGACGAAATGTTATCATGAGTGCAACAAAGCTAACAAATACGGCATTAAAAATGATTAATGAACGAAGTCGTTTGGATTTTGCAATGAATTTGAATGCTTGTCTTAAATCACGAATATAAAATTTGAATTGCTCTAGAATTGGTAAATTTTTAGAGATATTTTTAGCTTGTTCGTCTTGTTTTGATACATTGGAGGTTAGTGCTATTTCCTTAAATTTATAAGATAAGATAACAGATAAAATTGTAAAAGATAAGCAAAGTATCATAGGAATATAGGGATTGACAACAAATAAGAACCCTGAGCTGATGGCAGTAATGGCATCAAAATAATAATACAAGGAAGAGCTAAATCCATCTATTTTAGAGAAAATGATTCGCTTATTTTCTGAATTTTTAATAGAATCGTAAAGTAAATTAGACTCTGCAATGCCTTTTATAGTATAACCTAGAGCACAGAAGATGTTTGCAATTACATAGCCTAAAGTGGACGATAAGCCCATTACGATTAAAATATAGGCAACAATAGATAAATTGGCTAGTATAAGAGAGTTTTTCTTACCTAACTTTTGAATTAAGATTGTAGATGGAATTTGAAATGTTAATTTAAACAAGGGGTAGAAAGCATCTGCAAAAATAATTTGTGAGGTTGAAAAGCCTTTTTCTTGAGTTAAGAATAAGAAAGATATGGCATAATAAAAAAGTAAGTCCCAAGATACCATTTTGTAAATTTTATATAAATTTTGATTATATTTTCGGTTTTTTTCTTCTTTTGAATTTTCCATTTTACCTCCAGTATTGTTTGAATTCTCTTTTCTATCAATTATTATAGCAATAAAAAATTATTTTGTAAATAAAATTGACAAAATTGCAACAAATTGGTAATATATAGATGATGGAAAGGAAAAATTTATGGTTATTTATCCAGATTATTATTGTGACAAAGTCACAGATATAACACCTAATTTATTAGAAGAAAATGATATAAAGGGAATCATATTAGATGTAGATAATACCTTAATTGACTTTAATCGAAAGTTACTTACAGGAGCCAAAGAATGGATTTATGAGATAAAGGAAGCAGGTATTAGATGTATTATTTTGTCTAATAGTAATAAAGTGGACAAAGTGAAAATGGTGGCAGATACTTTAGAAGTACCATATATCTATTTTGCAACCAAACCGCTAAAAAGAGGATTTGAAAGAGCAAGGATGCAATTGGGCTTAGAAGCTTGTAAAATTGCCGTAATTGGAGATCAAATCTTTACAGATGTTATTGGGGCTAATCGAAGTAAGATGTTTTCTATTTTGGTGAATCCAATTGCTAAAAAGGATATTTGGGTAACAAGATTAAAAAGACCTATCGAGGAATTTATCATAAAATCGTATGTAAAAGAACAAAAGAAGAAAGAGGAATAAAAAATGTATGATCGTAATAATACACATGTTTTAGTCTATGTAATAATTGGAATAATTGCATTATTCGTAGGGAAAATGGTAGCATGGATGAATATGAGGTTACCAGAAGGAAAAACGGTAGTCTCAAAAGAGTTTTTTGAGTACAACAAAAAAGGATTGGAAAAAAATTATATTTGTATGATTTTTATGGTAATTCTGTATGTTGCATTATTATATAAATTTGGTATTGGGAAGACATTTATGCAGAATTTAGATTTGATCAAATTTATGGTTTTAATGCCGATGTTAGCGAGTTCTTTTATGATAGATTTACGACATCGAATTATACCAAATCGATTAAATATGACGATTTTTGAAATTGGATTACTATTCACATTTGTGTATGGAATTAATAATATAAATATAGCAAAAGATATGTTACTTGGAATGCTAACGGGTGTTGGGATTTTTGGCATAATTACATTACTTGGTGGGTTAATTGCAGGAAAAGAGGCAATGGGATTAGGAGATGTGAAATTTATGGGAGCGATTGGTCTATACTTTGGTGTAAGCCAAATTGCTCAAATCTCATTATTGGCATTCTTTATTGGTGCTATTGTTTCTGTAATTGTGTTGTTAGTGCGTAATTTAATTTTAAAAAGTGATGATGAATATATGCCATTTGGGCCATTTTTAGTAATGGGAGCAGTTGCGTGCATTTTTTTACCAACAAATGCAGTATTCATAGCTTTTATGACTTTATGTAAGGGAATTAGTGATAGAATTTTGAGTATCTTATAAAAGGAGGTGTTTTATGAACATACGAATAAAATGGCTTAGAGATCAATTAAAATCTATGGAATTAGGTGGTATGATTGTATCAAATCCGATAAATGTGCGTTATTTAACAGGATTAGAAGAAGAGGGCATTTTTATTATTGCACCAAAGGAAAATGTCTTTATTACAGATACGCGCTATATTGAAAGTGTTAACAAGAAACTAACGATTGATGACGAAATTGTTGCTTATGATATACGAACTTTAAGCAAATTTGATTATGAGGGATTTTTCATGTGTTCTAATGATATTGGATTTGAGGAAAAATATGTGACATATGAAACATATAAAAAATACTTACAAAGATATCAAGTAAATTTAGTAGAAACAGAGGGAATTATTGAAAATCATCGCATGGTAAAAGATGAAGATGAGATAAAGCTAATAAAAAAAGCATGTGAAATAACAGAACATGCTTTTGAATATGCGAAGGAAATTTTGCACTATGGTATAACAGAAAAAGAACTTAGCTTTGAAATCGAAAGGTTTATGATTGAAAATGGGGCAGATGGATTAGCATTTGACTTGATTGTAGCATTTGGCGAAAATACTTCAATGCCACATGCTGTGCCTACAAATCGAGCTTTACAATCAGGTGATATCATTCAACTGGATATGGGAGCAAAATATAAGGGATATTGTTCAGATTTTTCAAGAATTATTTTTGTGGACTATATGAAAAATGAGTATGAAGATGGGTATCATTTTATATTAGAGCAACAAGAGAAAATTGTGGAGAGCTTTAAAGATGGTGCAAATATGAAACAAATTATCAAAAATCGAGAAGTGGATTATCGCTTGAAAAATTTTGAAGTAGCACATGCTTTTGGTCATGGAGTTGGACTTAGTATTCATGAGGAGCCTGTTTTAAGTTCCAAAACAGATTCATATTTAAAGGAGAATTCAGTTATTGCTATTGAGCCAGGCATCTATAAAACAGGCAGATTTGGCATGAGAGTGGAAGATACTTTTTTGATTACGAAAAATTCATGTATAAATTTGGGTAAAACTGGAAAAGAATATAGTATCGTAAATTTAAAAGATAAAATGAATGCATAAAAAAGACTTGATTTGTAAAAGCTTATGTGGTATAATATCAAAGTTAAAAATAAAAAGAGAAGAAATGAGGTAAAAATTATGGCTGATGTTTATATGGCAGGAGATTTAAGAAATGGAACAACATTTGAATTAGATAATAATGTATTTAGAGTAGTAGAATTCCAACATGTAAAACCGGGAAAAGGAGCAGCTTTTGTACGTGTAAAAATGAAAAATGTGATTACTGGTGCTGTTTTGGAAAGAACCTTTAATCCATCTGAAAAATTGCAAGGAGCTGAAATCGAAAAAAGAGATATGCAATATTTATATAATGATGGTGAATTGTACTATTTTATGGACAATAATACATACGACCAAATGCCTTTAAATAAGGAACAAATTGGAGATGCTTTAAAATACATTAAAGAGAATATGAATGTTAGTATGCTAGCTTTTAAAGGAAAAGTTTTTGCAGTAGAGCCACCAATGTTTGTAGAATTGGAAGTTACTTACACAGAACCAGGTTTTAGCGGTAACACAACTACAACATCTGGCAAACCAGCAACATTAGAAAATGGTTTAGAAATTTCAGTTCCATTATTTGTAAACATAGGAGATAAAATTAGAATTGATACAAGAACTGGTGAATATATGGAAAGAATCTAGTTACAAATAAGAATTGACAGTTTAAGTGAAGAGAGGAAGGATATATGAATGCTAAATGATAAATTTAAAGAAGTCATTAAAAATTTAGAGGGGAATATGGAAAGTAAAAGAGACTTAGCGCTTGCGAAGTCGCAACTAATGGAGTTGACAATGACATATTTGGATGAATTAGAAAGACTAGAATCTGTTTATAAACAGAAAGTAGCAATTTGTGAACTTAGGTTGGATACCTTAGAAAATGCAATGCAAAAATTAGATAATGAAATGTTTCAAGATGAGGAAGACGCAGAAGATACAGATTTAGAACCAATCAAATGCCCGTATTGCAATACCAATTTTTTTATTGAATTTGACAATTCGAAAAAGGAAATTAAATGTCCAGATTGTAAAAATATTATTGAGTTAGATTGGGGTAATTTTGAAGATGATATGTAATTAATGAAATAGCTGTAAAGGGTCGATGGCATTGCCATCGATTTTTGCACTAAAATGTAAATGACAACCAGTTGTTGCTCCGTTCGTTTGCTGACCGAGAAAAATCTTGATATGGATTGTTTGCAATTGTATTAATATATTTAGGACCAACCGTAGCAATTAATTGATTTTTGTTAATAAAATCGCCAATTTTTATAATAAATTTGGGAGAAATGTGAGAATAAGAAAAAATGGTTTCGTTGTTTGTGATCTGAATAGTATATCCATTAGCACCTTGGAAACCTAAGAAACTCACAACGCCAGATGAAACAGAGTAAATTTTAGTCCCGTTCTGGTGCTGGAATATCAATTCCAGAATGATAGCTAGAGGAGCCTGTTGTTGGTGAAGTACGAAAACCAAAGTGAGATGAAATTGTATGATAATTAGGTAAAGGCCAAATATAATTGCTGTTTGAGAAATCATATATTGTTTTTGAAGTTGTAAAAGATGCGTCAGAATAAACTACAAACGTAGTAATACAAGATATAAAGAATACAAATAAAAAGAGAATAAAAAAACTAGAATAAATTTTTTTCATAAAACCTCCTAAATTAAAATAAATTTCTTGAAAAGTTTGTGCGATTTGCACAGAAATTTTAATAAATAAACAAGCATGTAAATGCTATTTTCTCAACATTTACATGCTAAAGAAGAAAAACAAAAGAAAAAATTTAAACAAAAATTTTCTTTCACACACAACCACAGTATAACAGATAGTGACGTTAAATGTCAAGTACTAAATTAAAAAAATTTAAAAAATTTGACAAGTTTTATCTTTATGGTTATACTAAAAATGTATTATATAAAAATAAAATCAAAGAAGGGAGAAAAAATGAAAAGAGGAAATTTAGGTTTAATGATTGTAATTATTCTAATTGTCATAATAGGAATTTCGTTAATTAGTGGTTATAATGGACTTATTACTAAGCAGGAGAATGTGCAAAATGCCTATTCAAATTTAGATGTTATGTTACAGAGAAGAGCAGATTTGATTCCCAATTTAGTCAGTACAGTAAAGGGTTATACAGAACACGAAAATGAAGTGATTGAGAAAATAACAGATGCGCGAGCAAAATTAGTGAGTGCAGATAGCATTGCTGAGAAATCGCAAGCAAATGAGGAACTTACAACATCGCTAAATGCATTAATGTTAGTTGTTGAAAATTATCCAGATTTAAAATCATCTCAAAACTTCATTCAATTATCAGATGAATTGGCAGGTACAGAAAATCGCATTGCAGTTGCTAGAAAAGATTATAATGATGTGGTAAAAAGCTTTAATACAAGTGTAAAAAGATTTCCAAATAATGTGTTATCTGGACTATTTGGATTTGAGCAGATAGAGTATTTTCAAGCAAGTGAAGGAAGTGCGGAGGTGCCTAGTGTTAGTTTCGAGTAAAAGTAAAATTAAGAAAATATTTATTAGTTTATTATTAATTAGTATTTTCAGTATAAAAACTTTTGCGATGGTTAATCCAACTTCTAATTTTTATGTGAATGATTATGCAAAATTACTAAGTTCTGATACAAAGAATTATATTGTCAATATGAACCAAATACTGTACAATAAAACAGGTGCACAAATTGTTGTGGTGACAGTTCCCAATTTAGAAGGGGATTCTCTAGAAGAGTATGCAACGGAGCTCTTTAGAAAGTTTGGCATTGGAGACAAAACAAAAAATAATGGGGTACTGTTGTTATTAGCATTAGAAGAAAGACAGTTTCGTGTAGAAGTTGGTTATGGATTAGAAGGCAGATTAAACGATGCTAAAACAGGGAGAATCCAAGATGAGTATATCATTCCTTATTTAAAAAATAACAATTGGGATGAGGGGATACGCAATGGATTTAATGCAATTTTACAGGAAGTTTCGAATGAATATGGTGTCCATATTGAAAGTGCGGAAAATATCAATACTCAAGTTGAGTTTGCAGATTTAAATAAAGATACAGATTTAAAGTTTATTTTTGCAATACTTGTTATTTCAATTATTTTAGGTGCCTTGACTAGATGGATTAATTTAAAATTTGTATTTGTATATGTTCTATATTTTATAGTAGGAATTATTCTCTTCAAGTTTATCTGGAAAAGTATGAGTGGACTTTTGCTAGCTTTTAAAGTAAGTTCAATTATAGGATATGCTATTGGGTTGATTGGAGATTGGATCTTATTAGCCGGTTCATCAAACGGAGGCTCTTCTGGAGGTGGACGGAAGTTCTAGAAGTTTTTGATATTTTGAAACCATACCAATAAAAGTATGGTTTTATTTTTTTAAAATAAATAGGTTTACAAATTAATTTTTCTAGTGTATAATGATAAAGAAAATAAAGAGGAATGGTAATCAAAATGAATAGAATGAAGACATTTTTAATATATGTACTATTAATCATTGGTTTTTTTGCAGTATCTGTGATATTAGAAAATGGATTATTGATGGCAATGTATTCTCACATTTCTGGTGAATTTGATGGCTATTATCAAACGACTAATAGTCGATTTAGTATTCAAAACACTTC
>CANBLA010000034.1 GCA_947369305.1 uncultured Clostridia bacterium | reverse complement strand
TAGCAATCAAGAAGGACTTTTGCCATTAGTAAAAAGGGTCAAAGAAGAATTGCCAGAAAAAACAATTTGGTGTTGGACGGGATATAATTTTGATACCGATTTATTAGAAAAAATGTATGTGCAAAGTGAAGTCACAAAAGAATTACTAAGCTATATCGACATCATCGTAGATGGACAATTTGAACTTGACAACAAAATTACAGATTTAGCCTTTCGAGGTTCAACCAACCAAAGAAAAATTGATGTGCAAGAAAGTCTAAAAAAAGGTAAAATGGTAAGATTAAAATTTGGAGATGAAAATCGATACGAAACCAAAAAACCTAAAATCATGCATTTCGAAGAATTTAAAAAATTTGAAAAGGACTTGACAAAAACACCTCAGAATAATACAATAGCAGTAAATTTTACTCAATTCAATATATTAGAGGGAGAAAATGAGTCACATAAGACGATTACAATCAACGAAGAACAAGAAACAATCGCAGCAAGAAATATAGATTAAATAAAAATAATGGAGGAATTTATGGACGATATTAAAGTTTTTGCTTGTAGCAAATCGGCAGAAAAATTCACAAATGAAATCTGTAATACCTTAAAAGTAGAACCGGGAAAAATACATCGTCAAAAGTTTAAAAATGATAACAACTTTGTACAAATTTTAGAAACAGTTAGAGAAAAAGATGTATATTTAGTACAAACAACACAGCCACCAGTCAACGAAAGAATTATGGAATTGTTAATTGCAGTAGATGCTGCCAAAAGAGCAACTGCTAGAAGAATTGTTGTGGTTTTGCCATATTTTATGTATTCAAGGTCAGACAAAAAGGATCAGCCACGTATTCCAGTAACTGCCAAATTATTTGCGCAATTAATCGAAGCAGCAGGAGTTGACAGAGTCATTACTTGCGATTTGCATAATCCAGCAATCCAAGCTTATTTTAACATCAATTGTGATGTCTTAACAGGAAGATTCATTCTGCAAAAATATTTTGATTTAAAACAAATTGAAGATATGGTTGTTGTTGCAACCGATGCAGGAAGTTCCAA
The DNA here is from genome assembly GCA_947369305.1 of uncultured Clostridia bacterium. Next base: position 7,622 of record CANBLA010000034.1, on the reverse strand, counting down.
AAAGGCTTATAAATATGCTGAACACTTCAAATGTCCAATCTGTCTGGTTGACAAAAGAAGAGATGGCAATGACGACAAAGCCATTGCAACAAGTGTAATCGGTGACATACAAGGTAAAAATGCCTTAGTTTTTGATGACGAAGTAGACACAGCAGGCTCTATCATTGAAACAGCAGAAGTTGTCAAAAAATTTGGTGCCAAAGATATTTATGTTGGTTGTACACATGGTGTACTTTCTGGGCCAGCCATAGAACGTATTCAGAATTCAGAAATTAAAGAATTGGTGATGACAAATACTGTGCCATTGCCACAAGAAAAGCAGATTGATAAAATCGTTGTTGTATCAATTTCAGAGTTATTTGCGGAAGCAATTAAAAGAATCAATGAAGCCACTTCAATAGGAGAATTATTTGAGACAAATTAACTATTGACAAGTTGGCAATTGTGGGGTATAATAAAAAAGGCTAAGCGAGGTATCAAAAGGATTATACATAAAAAATCCCACAAAATGATGTTTTTAGCTTCGGAAGGAGGGGAAAAGGAATGTCAGAGGTTAAAGTAAATGGTGACTTAGAAGAAGCGCTAAAAAAATTTAAAAGACAATGTGCCAGAAATGGTGTACTTCAAGAAGTTAGAAAAAGAGAGCATTATGAAAAACCAAGTGTAAAGAGAAAGAAGAAATCAGAGGCTGCAAGAAAAAGAAAATTTTAAGATAAAAAAGGATAGCGTGAAAGCTATCTTTTTTGTATAGTTATTAGTTGACATTTTATGTAAAATATGCTATAATGTAAGTAAACCTACAATAAGTTAGTAGGAAAATTTTTATTTCAAACTGAAAGGAGAAAGATATGAAAGGATTACAGAAAAAACGGAGAGCTTTATTAACAGTTATTATAGCAGAAGGTGTATTGGCTATTATTGCTATAATAGGAGTTGCCATATGTTATGTGCAGCTTGAAAAATTTGAAAAGATCAGCATAACGCATAATGCTGATATCCAGGATTTTTATGCGGGGTTCGAGGAGCATCATGAAAAAATTACAGAATTGGAAGCAAGAGCAAAGTTAGAAAAAGTGAATTTTGCTTGGAAACTACCAGAACCGCCAACTACGGTAATATGTCTGAAAGAGGATGCTGATCCGAGAACTAATTTTCAAATGACGGCACAGGTAGAATATGAAACGATGGAAGAGGCTTTGAAAAATCCGTATTCCTTCACAAAAAAGGAAAAAGAAGTTAAATTTTCTGCTTGTACTGATTCTGAGAAAATTGCTATGAAAATTTATTTTTTTGAAGATTTAACTTATACCTCTATGAAAGAGGGATTAAAAAATCCGGTATTTCTTGACATATCAGGAAACTTGGAAAAGACGTTCTGTGAAAAAAAATTCTGTGAATTAGGAATATATCTTGCAGAACTGACTTATAAAGATGCGGAATTTTATTTTGCATTTCAGTTGAAGTAAATTAATTAACAGGTAAGCGTCGCGATAATAGCGACGCTGTTTTCTATTTTGCTACAAAGATTTCCACAAAAATTTTTCCCCAATCAACACTATTTACTACTGCAATTCCAGTATAATTAAAATTTTCACTTAAAATGTTTTTCTTATGTGCTTCTGAATTCATCAAACTTTGAATGGCCCCATCAGCATTTAAATTACGCGCAATATTTTCGCTTGCTTTGCTATAAGAAATGTTATTGGCATGAAGCATTTCAAAAATTGTGCCATGGGTTGGAGAAGTATGAGAAAAATATTTATTTTCAACAATATCTTGTGCTTTTAGGCGTGCGATGTTAAGCAAATTTTCATTAATTTGAAGTTCTGGTAAGTTATTTTCAATACGTTTGTTGTTAATTAAGTTTAAAAATATTTGTTCATCTTGTGAGAGTTGTATACTAGAAATATTTTCAGCAGTTTCAATATTAGCTGATGTTTCAATCGTTTCAGCATTTTCGTAAGAACCTTCAATATAATCTGCAAAAACGGCACCAACTAAATTATTTTCTGTTTTTACAATATACCAGTTATCTACTTTTCCATAAATATGTACACGATCGCCTTTAGCAAGTAGACCAATAAAAGTGTTTTCGGTACTAAGTCCAGAACGTATTTTTAAAGTTTCTGCAGTAACTGTACCAATTGAGTATGGATAAGATGGTTCTGTTTCTTGAATTTCTTCGTTTCCAAGAGAAGTTGAGAACAGACTAATGCTAATTAATCCTAAAAGAATAAAAAGAATAATACCAAATTTTTTCATGTAAATGCCTCCTTTTATAAAATGATTTTACCCATAAAAAAAATGAAATATACAAATAATCAAAAATAATTGACAATTCACATAAAATGTAGTATAATATATAAGCTTCGTTAGTATAGTCTAACAAATAAATAGTGAAAAACAGGAGGAAACAAAAATGAAAAAGACGTGGCGGAATGTAGGAATTTTGGTAGCTGGAGTGCTGTTGGTGGTGCTGGTGCTGGGGATTCTATTATCAGAAAAAAGGAATCAACAGTTACTGAAAAGCAGCTCTGAACTCGAGGATTTCCTAATGGAAAATGGGAAATTGGTAGAGTTATTTGATGAGGGTGTTACTGAAGATGGAACACCGATTCTCATCACAGAAACGGGCGGAATTCCTATATATGAGCATAGTGATAAAGTGGAAGCAATGTCTGATGTCCCAGTGTTGCTGTATTATCCAAATGCTACAGAAGAAATATGTCTGCATTTTGAAATGAATCTGAGTCCGCGCTTTAAAGAGTACGAACTCTATAAGGGAGAAGAATTAGTTCCTTCTGATCCAGATAAAGAGCATTACTATTTTCTGGATTTAAAAGAAAAAGGGAATTATCTTATGGAAATAAGATATTCCGATCCAGACGCTGGAGAAGGTCATATTTACTTTTCTATTGCCTGGTAAGAGAAAAGGTCGTATGTGAAGAAACATACGACCTTTTCCTTTTCTAATAAAAATTAGATTTGAATTCTTTTAAAATTCTTTGAAAATAATAGTGCCAAGAATTTTGTAATAATTTATTTGTTAGCAAAATGTCCATTGAGCATAAAATTTTATCTTGATAAAAAATTGTCATGCATCCAATTTTTTCTTGTGGCTTTAGTAAGGAAGATAGTTCATTTAAGCTGTAAAACTTGACTTTTAAATCATTCTCAGAATTTAGCTTTAGTGGGAAAACGTAATTGTTAAGATGTGATAAAGTAATATTGGGAACATCAATTGTTTTATTTAGATGGACATTTGCTTGATAATATTTTTGATATTCAAAAAAGCTTTTTTCTATGTAATCAGAAAGATTGACATATTCAAAGTTTTCATAAATGTAATTAATAATATTTCTACTATCGCGTGTTCTCTGATTTTTTGTATCTGCGCCGAGAACTACAACAATAATATCTATTCCATTTCGATTGCAACTTGATACTAAACAGCGACCTGCATTAAATGTAAATCCAGTTTTTACACCATATACACCATTTAAATTACCTAGTAATTCATTTGTGTTGGAAATGGTACGAGGATATCCATTTATGTTGATGGTTGTTGTTTTTGTAGCAACAATGTTTTTGAATTTGTCATTGTTTAAAGCATAATTTGTCAAGAGTGCAAGTTCATAGGCTGTTGTATAGTGGTTTTCGTTATCTAAACCGTGAGGTGTGACAAAATGCGTATGCGTTAGATTTAACTCCTGTGCTTTTTGGTTCATAAGTTTGGCAAATTCTTCGATAGAGCCAGAAACATGTTCGCTAATGGCAACAGCACAATCATTTCCGAGAACGCATCATCAAACCATAGAGAACGTCATTCATGGACATTTTTGTACCTGTTGAAACCTCCAAACAAGAACCAGATACATTAGCTGCTTCTTTTGAGAATTCAACTGTTTCATTCAAGTCACAATTTTCTAAAACAAGAATGGCTGTCATAATTTTTGTTGTAGAAGCCATTGGTACTTCTTTATAAGCATTTTTTTCATACAAAACTGTCAAACTTTTTCTATCAAGAGCAACAATATTTTTCGAATTTGTGGTTGGTTCTTTGGAAGGATTGATTGTGTCTGTGGAGACTTCAAGAAAATTGTCAAGCTCACTTTCTTCTAAAAAATCATCTGCAAAACATAGAGTTGGAAGGATTAACACAATTATTATAAAACTTACCAATAATTTTTTGATTATCATTTTTTTCACCTGTTTTAAGTATATACAATGATTTTGAAAATATGAGTTGAAATGTAAGAAAAAAGATGATATAATGCAAGTATACTTGGGAATGTTTCTGACTATATTACTCTGCCGATTGCTGTGATTGACAGTTGTGTAATGATGGCACTTATGATTGAAGGTCTGAGACGTGGGGGAGAAACATCATTGCGGAGATTAAGAGAGGAGTTAAAAGAACAAGTAAGAAAAGAATTAGAACAAGAACACAAATAACACGTATATAATCCATAAATTGCTTGTAAGTTGAGCAATTTGTGGATTTTTGTATAAAATAGTTATAAATAATAAAAATACAAGTTACTGATGAGTTTTAAGTAGGTTGTTTTTTTTTATATAAAAGTGTTTAAAAATTATGAAATTCGGGTATCCTCTAAATAACAGTAACATTTTAGAAAATAGGTAAATAGAATATAAAAGTTTTTTAAAAAACTATTGAAAATACATAAAATTATCTATATAATTTTAACATGAATAATTAAAAATAAAGGAGGAATGTTTTTTTATGGCAGAAATGACAGAAGAAGAAAAAAAAGAAGCAGAAAGTATGGTAAATAGCTTAATAGAAAGAGCTAGAAAAGCTTCAGACGAATTTAAAAAATTAGACCAAGAAACCGTTGACAGAATTGTCAAAAAAATGTCAATGGCAGGCTTAGATCATCACATGCAACTAGCAAAACACGCAGTAGAGGAAACAAAAAGAGGAATTTATGAAGACAAAATCACAAAAAATATGTTTGCAACCGAATATATTTTTCACAGCATAAAATATGACAAAACAGTTGGTGTAGTAGAAGATAACGAAGAAGAAGGTTATGTTACAATTGCAGAACCAATCGGTGTCATTGCGGGAGTAACACCAGTTACCAACCCAACTTCAACCGTTATGTTCAAATCCATGATTTCAGCCAAAACAAGAAATGTCATTGTATTTGGATTTCATCCATCTGCACAAGAATCGAGCAAAGCAGCAGCAGAAATTATGCGTGAGGCTGCTATTTCAGAAGGCGCACCAGAAGACTGTATTTTATGGATTGAAAAACCATCTGTTTTGGCAACCAGTTTACTCATGAACCATCCAGACGTCGATTTAATTTTAGCAACAGGTGGTTCAGGTATGGTAAAAGCTGCTTATTCAAGTGGAAAACCAGCGCTTGGTGTAGGACCCGGAAATGTTCCTTGTTACATTGACAAAACAGCTCATTTAAAAACATCAATTACCGATTTGGTCTTATCTAAATCCTTTGATAATGGTATGATTTGTGCTTCTGAACAATCCGTCATTATTGATAGCGATATAAAAGACGAATTTGAATGGCTTATGAAAGAAGCAGGTTGCTATTTCGTAAACGACGAAGAAAGAGAAAAATTAAAAGCAACCATGTTTATTGCAGACCAAAACAACAAATTAAATCCAGCAGTCGTTGGGCAAAGTCCAAAAACAATCGCTAATTGGTCAGGCTTTGATGTACCAGAACACACGAAAGTTTTGGTAGCTAGTGAATATGGGGTAGGTGAAGATTTCCCATTTTCAAAAGAAAAATTAAGCCCAGTTTTAGCCTATTATGTGGTAGAAAATAGTGATGAAGGTATCGACATGGCTGACCGTTTAATCAAATTTGGCGGAATGGGACATTCAGCAGTCATTCATTCTGAAAATAATGATACCATTACAAAATTTTCAAACACCGTAAAAGTAGGAAGAATTATAGTCAATTCTCCATCAACTCATGGTGCAATTGGGGATATTTATAACACCAATATGCCATCTTTAACACTAGGTTGTGGTACATTTGGAGGAAACTCAACAACATCAAATGTATCCTCAGCCAATTTGATAAATTTAAAAAGAGTTGCAAAAAGGAGGGTTAATATGCAATGGTTTAAAGTTCCAGAAAAAATCTATTTTGAAGCAGGTTCGATTGGGTATTTAGAAAAAATGCCAAATATCTCAAAAGCCTTTATCGTAACAGACCCATCAATGGTACAATTTGGTTATGTCGATAAAATTTTATATCATTTAAGAAATAGAGAACAATATGTGCATAGCGAAATATTCTCAGAAGTAGAGCCAGACCCATCTTTTGACACAATCAAAAAAGGTGTAGCAGCCATGACAGCTTATCAGCCAGATGTAATCATTGCATTAGGTGGTGGAAGTGCGATGGACGCTGCCAAAGGAATGTGGCTATTTTACGAACATCCAGATGCCGATGTAGAAGGTTTAAAATTAAAATTTATGGACATCCGAAAACGTACCTATAAATTTCCTAAACTTGGCGAAAAATGCAAAATGGTTGCCATTCCAACAACATCGGGAACAGGTTCAGAAGTAACCTCTTTTTCCGTTATTACAGACAAAGAAAGAAATATCAAATATCCACTTGCTGACTACGAATTAACACCAGATGTTGCCATTATTGACCCAGAATTAGTTATGACGCTTCCTGCTAAGCTTACAGCAGACACAGGAATGGACGTTTTAACACATGCATTAGAAGCCTATGTTTCAGTCATGGCATCGGATTATACAGATGGTTTAGCAGAAAAAGCAATTGAGCTTGTATTTAAGTATTTACCACAAGCATACGAAGATGGAACCAACCGCAAAGCAAGAGAAAAGATGCACAATGCAAGTACCATTGCAGGTATGGCATTTACCAATGCTTTTTTAGGAATCAACCATTCCATTGCCCATAAATTAGGAGGAGATTATCACATTCCGCATGGTAGAGCAAATGCTGTTATTTTACCATATGTCATTAAATACAATGGAAGTGCACCAACCAAATTTGTATCTTGGCCAAAATATGAAACTTTTGTCGCAGATGAAAGATATGCTGAAATTGCAAAAAGACTAGGATTGCCAGCAAATACGAAAGAAGAAGGCGTGAATTCTTTAGTAAAAGCAGTTCAAGAATTAATAGAAAAATTGAATATGCCAAAATCTTTAAAAGAATGTGGCATTGATGAACAAGAATTTATGGCAAATTTAGATACTTTAGCAGATAAAGCTTTTTCAGACCAATGTACAGGAGTAAATCCACGTGTACCATTGGTGGAGGAAATTAAACAAATTCTAATTGATGCATATTACGGAAATCCAATTCAAATGTAAAAAATATAGAGGTATGGGAAACTGTGCCTCTTTAAGTTAATAGAATATATAAAAATTACAATTTATAAAAATGAAGAGCTGTCTATCGAGATAATAGATGGCTTTATTTTGTTTCGATTGTATAACACATAGGACACCACTTTGTGAAACGGATTTGTATTTGGAAAGTAAAAATGTGAATACATGTGATTTTCAATAAGTTGTAAATGCATAGAACCATTGCAAATACTAGAATGTTAATTTCAGTTGACAAATTTCCACTTAA
>CANBLA010000033.1 GCA_947369305.1 uncultured Clostridia bacterium | reverse complement strand
CAAGGCCTTATAGGCCGATATGAAAATCCCCCAGTTATACTGGGGGATAATTATTGAAATAACAAATTGGCATGGTTTGGAATATGATATTTTAGGTGATTTTTTTATGAAGTTAGGTTTATGTTTGTCTGGTGGTGGCATAAAAGGTGCGGCTCATATTGGGGCGATTAAGGCTTTGAAGGAGGCGGGAATGCATTTTGATTATATTTCGGGGACGTCTTCTGGAAGTATTGTTGCGACTTTGTATGCGTGTGGTTATTCGACGGATGAGATTTTTGTAGCATTTAAAAAGTATGCGAGGAAAATTGGTTATTGGGATTTGAGCAATGTTTGGAATGTTGGAAAAAATTTTGTAAAAACGGGAAAAATAAGGGTGAATGGTTTGAATAGTGGAAGGTCGATTTATCATTTTGCGCATAAGTTATGTGGAAAGAAGGGGATTCAGAATATTAATCAAATTGAGAGAAAGTTGATTATTCCGACGGTGAATATTTATACGGAAGAACTCTATGTTTTTCACTCGGGTCCGCAGATTAAGAATGAGGGAAATATTAAGTATATTAATAATGTGGATATTGGAACGGCGGTTCAAGCGAGTTGCAGTTATCCGGGGGTTTTTTGTCCGTGTGAGTATAAAAATACACTTTTGGTTGATGGTGGTCTGGCGGAGAATTTGCCGTGGCGTGAAACGAAGAGAATTGGGGCAGATAAAGTTTTGAGTATTGTTTTTGTTGATAAAACGCAGAAAAGGTGTTGTGATAATGTGATTCAAGTGTTGGATAAATCGTTTGGGATTTTGTGCCATGAACTGGCGCGTTATGAGTGGGATGGAACGGATTATTTGTTGGAGATTGAAACACAAAATGTAGGATTGTTGGATTTTAGAAGAGTGGATGAGTTGTATGAGCAAGGATATGTTCAGACGAAGGAAAGTTTGAAGAAATTGAGTTTGGTTTAAATATGACATTTTTGGTGTCATGTTTAAAAATGTTAGTGATTTTGGTGTAGAAATGGGATTTTAAACTTGACATTGTGATGTCATATTAAAATTTTTCGATTGGTAAAAATTGCCTGTAAATAATTTTAAAAGTTACAAATACTATTCTTAAAATAATGAAGGGAATCGTATTTATGGAATATAGAAATTTGCGGAGAAAATATTTATGCAGAAGAATTTAATGAAAGAAGCAAAGGAATTGTTAATTGGATAAAGGAAAGTTGGGGAAAGGAAGAATGGACCAAAAACCCAAATGCATTTGAGATGACAAATGTATTTTTGTTAGGTGCCAAATATGCTTCTGAGGGTGTGGATATTAATAGGGACACGCTGAAAGAGATGTGGGAGATCCGTTCTAAGGATTTTGCAAGATGTGGCATTTCGGAAAATAATTTTGTTTATCACATTTGTGAGGATAGTTATAAGGCATCACAAGAAGGTAGAGCATTAGTGAATGATGAGGCTTCGCATCATTCTTTGAGGAGATTGGCAGGAATTGGTCTGGAATTAAATCGTTTGAAGACACAAGAAGGAAGGGTTGCGTATAATAATCCACAAGAATTTTTAGAACTTGTAGAAGCTTCGAGGACGCTCAAAGGTGTGCATCCAGATTTATATGAGAGATATGGATTTGAACAGAATCTTAAAGTTATAAATGGACTTCAACCAGAAAATGCATTGTCTGGAAGGATTCAAAAGGCAATGAATGCGCTTTCTCCAGAAATGGCAGAAGAGAAAAAAGAGGTTTTAGAGTCTCAAGTGAAGGAAAGAGAATAAGGAAAAAATGACATTGAATGGTTGTGTTTGATGTCATTTTTTATTATGGTAACTATTATTTACTATTTTTGTTATTTTATGGTTGCATTATGTTTCTTTTATAGATATAATATTATGGAATAAAAGAGTGAGGAAAAGATGAAGAAATTAGATGTAAAAAAATTGTATTATTTTCCAAAAGGGATAGCGCATAAAATATATTATAAACAGAAAATGGGAGAAGAATTGGATTTGAAAAATCCGCGTGATTTTAATCAAAAGCTTCATTATCTTATAGTGAATGAGATTGGTAAAAATGAGGCACGATTGGCGGATAAATATTGCGTTCGTGATTTTGTAAAGGAAAAAGGATATGAGCAGACATTGCCTAAATTGTATGGTGTCTATCAAAAAGCGGAGGAAGTTGATTTAGAGAAATTGCCAGAAAAATTTGTCTTAAAGACGAATCATGATTCTGGAAGTATTTTTATTTGTACAGATAAAAATACATTTGATTTTACAAATGTAAAACGAAAGTTAAACGAATCTTTGAGACGAAATTATGCGAGAAAACATTTGGAATATCATTATAAATATATAAGACCACGAATTATTTGTGAGGAATTTATAGAAGGCGAAGATGGAAATCCACCAGCAGATTATAAGATTTTTTGTTTTGATGGAAAACCAGAATGTGTTTTGGTGTGTGTAAATCGACAAGAAGATTTAAAATTAAGTTATTATGATTTGAATTGGAATAAGTTGGATTATGTGAAAAAGGAATATGCTACGAATCAAATAATTCCAAAACCTAAAAATTTAGATGCTATGTTAAAAATGGCAGAGGATTTGTCACAAGGTTTTAAGCATGTAAGAGTTGATTTGTATCATGTTAATGGAAAAGTTTATTTTAGTGAATTGACTTTTACGTCTGCTGCTGGGCTTGGTGAAAAACAAACAAAGGAAGCTTTGGAGTATTTAGGTAGTTTAATTAAAATATAGGTGCAAAAGAAAATGAAGAAAAAATATAGTTTTTTACGAGAAACGTTAAAAGGAACAAAAGAATTAATTGTATGGATTTTAAGTTTAACCATTATTGGCTCGAAGTTAAATGTGTATGTGCCAATGTTTATCGAGTATGCGTTAGATGGAATTGTGTTACAAAATGAAACGGTAATTCCACAGTTTATTAGAAATTTATTTTATAGCGATTCTGCTATAGCGAAATTGTTGGTGTTGGTTGCTGTGCTGATTTTGATAAATACCATGATATTTGTTTTACAATATTTTAGAAATAAAATGAGTATAAAGTTTACTTTAAAAATCAATCGAAATGTGAAACAGACGATTTTAAAGCATGTTGCTAATTTAGAATATTTACAATTTAATACCATTAATCATTCTGACATTATTCAAAGAGTGAATAATGATGCTATGGTTTATTCGGAATTTTTTAACTCTCAGATGAATTTGTTTTTGGATACGATTTTTATTGTTGGTTTTTCCATTTTTGAGATTTTTGAGTTGAATGAAATGGTTGGAATATTTATGTTTGTGATTTGTTTTTTGATTATTGTTTTGTCAGTTTGGTATTATAAAATGTCAAAACCTTTGGTGGAGGATACGATTGAGGCAAATAAAAAGGTAATTGAAAAAACAAGAAATGCGATTACAAATTCTAAGATGCAGAGGATTTTTAATCGAAAAAATATGGAGATAGCAGATTTTAGGAAGGTAAATGAAGATTATCGAAAAAAGGATATTAAACTTGGAAAGTGTAGAGCTGTTTATGGTGTTGGAACACATAGCATTCGAAATTTTAAGGAGCCATTTATTTTGCTGTTTGGTGGAATTTTAGTTGTGCAAGGACAGATGACCCTTGCTGTTGTGTCAATTTTGCTGACGTATGCAACTAAAATTTCGGATTATATTTATGATACAGTAAACAAGTTAAAAGATATGAATGAGTTTTTGGTTTCGTATAAAAAATTATCGAATTTGATGAAAGTTAAAGAAGAGAATGCTGAAAAAGAATATGTACGATTGCATGGAAATATTGTTTTTGAAAATGTAACAATAAAAGTGGGAGATCGAAAGATTATTCAAAATATTAATTTAGAAATGAAGCAAGGAGAAAACATTGCGGTTATTGGTGATAATGGTGTTCGGAAAAACGGTGTTTGCGAAAACTTTAATGGGATTTTATGAATATGAGGGAAATATTTGGATTGGTGAGACGAACTTAAAAAATGTTAGTCCAAAGAGTGTACGTGATTACATAGGAATCGCTTTGCAGGATACGTATTTGTTTCATGATACGATTTTGAATAATGTGAATATTACGAATAAAGAATTGTTGGAATGTGAAGTTGAGGAAGCTTTGAAGGTAGCAGATATTTATCAAGATATTGAAAAGTTTGATCAGAAACTAAATACGATGTTAGAAAGTGGTGGTGATAATCTGTCTGGTGGGCAAAAACAAAGATTGGCGATTGCTAGAAATATTTTATCAGAGAATGAATTTATCATTTTTGATGATTCGTTGTCTAAGTTAGATACACGCACAAAGCTTAATATTTTGGAAAATATCGTTGCGATTCATAAAGGAATGATTATTATATCGCATGATATTAATGTTGTGAAGGCTTGTCAAAAAGTCATGTTTATCCATGAGAAAAAAATTGAAATGAATACACATGATTATTTTATGAAACAAAATGAGGCATATCGACAAATGATTGAAATGAGACGAAACAATATTTTAGAAGAGGAAGAATCATGTTAAAAGAAATATTAAAGAATTATAGAAAAAAGGCGATTTGTGCTACTTTAGGAAGAAGTTCTACAGGTATTATGGTGATTATTTTTATAGCATTTATGATTGTTATGGTAGAATATGCGGTTCCAAGTGGTGATATAAAGTTAATTGTAAAATTAGGAATAACGTATATGTTTGTTAATATATTCAGAGCAATGGCTACTTTTTTTGAAGATTTTTCTGATATTAATATGGAGAAAAATATCTGTGCGGATTACCGAGAAAAAATATTTGTCAAATTACAAAACATGAAACAAGCAGATATGGATTTTCTGAAAGCTGGCGATATTTTAGAAAATATGCTAAATGATACAAAGGAAATAAGCAAATATTATACCTGGGGAATTGACCGTTCCTATGCGGGTGGAGTTTTTAGATTGATTGGAAGTTTGCTTGTTTTAATGTATTTAAATGTGCCAATTATTATGGTTTCTATGATCATTTATGGAATTGGTTTTTGGGTTGCTTTTGTTTTTAATAAAAAATCTTTAAGATTTACAGAGCAAAAGAGAAAAATCAATAGTGAAATTTTGAATTTTTCGAATGAACAAATTGATGGTTTTGAAACAATTAAAACATTAGAAGTGCAAGAGCAAAGAATGACAGATTTGAAAGAATTGCTAAAAGCTTATGAACAAAGTGTTAATCAATTGGAGAAAAATATTAGAATTTATACAGGTTTATATGATTATATCATTTCTTTTGTTTTAGTAACCACAATTCTTTTGAGCGGAATTGGTGCTTTGCAAGGTTTGCTTTCGTATGGAGTTTTAGTTATTTTGGCAAGGTATATTTCGTCTCCGAAAATATATGCGAGGTGGGTAATAGAAGGATTTCAGATTAGAAATGTTTGTCGCACTTCGTATCAAAAGATTCTTGAGATTTTGGAAAAAAGAGAAGAAGAGATAGAAACGGGAGAGGTTCTAAGTAAAGTTGAGAGCATCGAATTTCAAAACATTCATTTTGCCTACAATCAAAATCAAAAAGTATTAAATGGGATTTCCTTGGCAGTGGGAAAAGATGAAAAAGTTGCTTTGATTGGACGAACAGGAAGTGGAAAAACAAGTTTAGTTAATTTGATTTGTCGATTTTATGATTTAAAAGAAGGTCAAATTTTAATCAATGGACAGGATTACAAAAATTATAGCATACGCAGTTTGCGTGATAAAATTGGCTATATTATGCAAAAAGTTGTGATTTTTGATGGTACCATCTTAGAAAATATTAATTATGATAACAAAGATATTTCCAAAGAGGAAATCATGGAAATTTGCAAAAAGTTGAATTTGCATGAAAAAATTATGGCATTTGAAAATGGCTATGAAACGTTTATCAATAGTGAAACGGACTTGTTTTCCAATGGAGAAAAGCAACTGATTAATTTTGCAAGGGTAATGGTAGAAAATCCAGAGATTATTATTTTGGATGAGGCGACAGCGTCACTTAGTCATAAATCTGAAATGCTTGTTAGAAATGCAATTGCTGAAATTACAAAAAATAAAATTAGTTTTATTATCGCACACCGCTTGTCTACCATAAAAAACTCTGATAAAATTCTTTTAATGGCAGACGGAAAAATAATCGAGCAAGGAAATCACGAAAATTTAATGCAAAAACAAGGCGAATATTATAAATTAATTAATGCATAAAACATGTAAGAACGTGGGAGAACCGTGTTTTAGAAATAAAAAACGATCAAAGAAAGGAATCAAAATGCAAACAAAAGAACGAAAGAAATTAAGCAAAGCCAGAAGAATAAATGCAAAATTATATCCTATTTATAAAATGTTTTCTTGGGATTTATTATTTTTTTATTCCATAGAGTTTTTATTCTACACCATAACCAAAGGCTTAACAGCTTCAGAAATATTGACGATTAATGGACTTTATATTATATTTAAAACACTAATGAACATTCCAGCCATTGCCATTTGTGATCGAATTGGCAAGCGAAATGGTATTATTGTGGGAAATATTTTAGTACTTTTAAATATAGTTATATTAATCGTAATGCCGGGCGCAATTAGTGTTATATTGGCTAATTTAATTTCTTCTTTAGGTTGGATGATGAAGGCAATTTCCGAATCCAATCTTGTGTATGATTCGGTTGCAACACGTGGCGGAGATGGCTTATATACCAAATTAGATGCCAAAGGTGGGAGCTTATATTATTTATTAGATGGCATCGCTTCTTTAACGGCTGGTTATTTATTTGTGATTAATAATTATTTGCCCATTTACATTTGCTTAACATTTGTACTGACTGCAACGGTTATTTCTTTGTTTTTTAAAGAAATTTATCCGCCGAAAAAAGAGGAACGAAAAGCCTTGGGAACATTCATAAAAGAATATAAAGAAGACTTAAAAATATCAATGAAATTTATTGTAAAATCCAGAAGAATGAAATCCTATATTTTATTTGGTGCTATTTTTTATGGTATTATTGTCATATTTGATACTTATAAAGGGAATTTGCTAACCGATATGGGTGTACCAGAAGAGCAATATTCTATGATAATTGCAGTTTTGAGTTTTATAGCTGGACTTTCGGTTAATTTAATTCCAAGCTTAGAAAAAAAGTTTAAGAATCGAGTTTTGACGTTAATATCCTTAGTTTATATAGTAAGTTTTGTCATTGTAGGAAGTTTCGTAACGAATTTTTCGGGGAAAATTTTATTGCCGATTATTTTGGCTATGTATTGTTTGGCTAGAATGGCAGATTCTATTTGGTACATATTAGAATATAAATATTTGAAGAATTTTAGTACACCTGAAATGCGAGGGAAAATTACGTTTGCTTATGAATTTATTAAAGGGATTGTAGCAAGTATGATGTCAATTTTAGGAGGCTTGGTATTAAAGATAATTGATATAAAAGATGCATTTTTAGTAGTCAGTTTAGCTTCTCTTGCCATTTTGATTTTAATTTTAGATTATATGCGAACACGTTTTGGTTTAAAGCCAGAACAATATTCAAAAGAAGATATCGAATTTGTAGATAAAGTAGAGGAGAAAGTAACAAATGAATAATTATAAAGTACTGTTTAGTTTGCGTATTTTAAAAAGTGTTTTAACCACTTTTATAGATAGTTTTTTGATACTATATTTTTTAGAATTATCCGATAACAATATTTTGCCACTTGGAATTTATAAATTAGTAGCAATGACATTTGTATTTGGGACGATATTTTGTGTGAGAAATATTGCCAAATCAAAACATCGTGTGAATTTGATGCGAATTGGGATTTGTTTAGATTTTGTCTATTTTTTGGCGATTTTATTATTACGAGAAAAAGTGGTAGACTACATCTATTTAGTAGGCGCGCTATATGGATTAGAAACAGGATTTTATTTTTCAGTGTATAACATGTTCGAATCGGACGGAATTACAAATGAAGAAAGAGCCAAATTTACAGGAATCTATACTTCTGTAAAATCCATTTTAGCCATAATATTCCCGATTTTAATGGGAAGTTACATTTTTAGTTCGGGTTTCTTAAGTGCAGTTGTAGTTGTTCTTGTGATTGTTGCAATTAGAATTGTTTTATCATTTCAGTTCAAAGATAATAATTTGCCAGCAGGAGATAAAACGAATTTTAGAGAGTACATAAAAATTGTAAATCAAAATCGCAAGGTCAGACAATTATATAAAAGGGATATTTATGCAGGTCTTACATACTCAGAAGGAGCTTTTGCCAGTATTGTGACCATTTACATTGTCAAGATTTTTTCAAATAGTGTTAGTTTAGGAATTTTTACTTCTGTTTTTAGTGTGGTAACTTGCTTGCTTGGCATTGGTTTTGCTAAATTTATGAAACCAGAAAATTATAGTCGCAATATAAAAATTACGACAGCTTTTACAGTGGTTGCATTATTTATGATGATTTATCATTGCAATATGTTCACCGTTATTTTATTTAACTTTTTACAAACCATTTCCAAAGAATTAACAACATTAATTGGTGATTATAATACATTGAGCCTTGCCAATATACAAGTTTTGAAAAAAGAATATAAAGTAGAATATTTTGTTGGAGCAGAGTTGTTCTTATATATAGGAAGATTTATTAGCCAAAGTTTATTTATCTTAATGGCATTGATACGGAAACACTAATATTATGATTATTGTATTTGCCATGTTTCTCATTTTATATGAATTAAATTCGGCTGAATTTAATGACGAAATGCGTAGCTCAAAAGAAGAATGTCGAGTTTTTAGAAGAAAGAAATTAGTAAGGATAGGAGTAAAAAATGAAAGAGTATTTTTACAAAAGTGAATATAAATGGCTGTATTTATCCAAATTCTTTTTTTCCTTTGCCAATTCTTTTGTTGATATATTTGGTGTTGTTATGTTATACAAAAACGGAATGCCATTATATATGATTCTTTTTATCTACGGTTTGCGTTTTGGAATTATGGGGTTGTGTTCGCCATTATTTTTAAAAGTATCTGCGAAATCTGGAATTGCTAGTTGTGCTATTTTAGCCAATCTTTTGAAAATTGCTAGTACTTATATGATTCAAAATGGTGCTCAAAACAACATTCTGCTGTTTGTGCTAGTCATGGGAATACCGGGAGGATTGCGCAATCCAATGGAAGATGCAAATTCCAGCAAATATGTTGAAACAGAGCATCGTGGCAGATATAACAGCATGCAAAATATTTTCGGAATTTTGGGACAAGCTTTAGCTAGTGCCTTTGTTACTTGGAGTATTACATCAGATAATAATACATTATTACTTTTAGTAGATCGGAAGAGCACACGTCTGAACTCCAGTCACTGGCACCTATCT
>CANBLA010000032.1 GCA_947369305.1 uncultured Clostridia bacterium | reverse complement strand
TCAATAAGATATTTAAAAAATCATTCAAAACAAAAGCACCAACTATTACAAATGCAATTGCTCCTAAATACGCATCTAACGCTATGATACAACTTGCAACAATGGTTCCATATAGCATTAATGCAGCACTTCCCAACTTTCCTGCATAAAAACGATGTACTCCAAAAAAGCCTAAAAACCAACATAATACTAAACTTGTTAGCCAATCTTTTTTACTTACTTTCTCATTTGTTTCATAAAATTTCCCCATTTTTGCTTCTCCTTATCTTTCGTTAATTTATATTTATACTATAATATTTTCTTTGTCAATAGATTTTGCAAAATGTAATAAAAATGTAATATTATAGTTTTTATCCTGTTTCTTAAAACTTTTTTATTTTTTTCATAAAAAGACTTGCATTTTATAAATATTCATGTTAAAATATTTTGAGTAAAATTAGTATTTCACAATTTAAGGGAGGTGCAAAAATGCCAAATATAAAATCTGCGATTAAAAGAACGAAAGTAATCGAAACAAAAACGCTTCGAAATAAAATGATAAAATCAGCTTATAAAACAGCAATTAAAACATTTCTTGAGAACGTTGAAGCTGGTGATAAATCAAAAGCAGAAGAGACTTTTAAAATAGCTGTTAAAAAAATTGACCAAGCTTGTTCAAAAGGCGTCATCAAAGATAATACCGCTTCAAGAAAAAAATCTGCTTTAGCAAAAAAATTAAATACTATTAAATAATCGTCGCACGGCGATTATTTTTTTGCTTTCCAATTATTTCATTTGCATTTGACTTCCCAAAATGCTAAGATTAAATTAATGTAAACATTATTAAAGGAGGATTTTTATGCAAAAGTTTATTCAAAAATATACAACTTATTTTGAACCAAAAGCAATTAAAATGATTCAAAAATGCTTTATTATATCCATTATTACATGCCTAATCAGCTTACTATTATTCTCATTTTATCAAACTTACTACATATCTATTGTTCTTTATAAAGCAAGTCTTATTATTTTTCGAACAGGACTTATGATTGGATTATTCCCAGTTGCCTTTACTTTAGTAATTGGAAAATGGAAAAAAGACCAGAAATCTTAAAAATCTGGTCTTTTTCTTTATTTTTTTAACTCTTGTATAAATAATTCATTCAGCATTTGCGGATTGGCTTTACCCTTGGTTTCCTTCATGGCTTGTCCGACTAAAAATCCGAGAGCTCTATCTTTTCCAGCTTTGTAGTCGCTAATGGATTGTGGGTTGGCTTCTAAAATCTTCAAGACAACTTCTTTTATTGCTCCTTCATCTGAAATTTGAACCCAACCATTTTCTTCAATAATTTTCTTTGGCGATTTTGGATTTTTAAATAATTCTTCTAAAACTTTTTTAGAAATGCTCGAACTAATAGTGCCTTTATCAATTAAATCCACTAATTCTCCTAATTCTTTGCCTGTAAATGGAATTTGTTCGGGTTCTTCTTCTCGTTCATTTAAAATTCTGGCAATTTCAGACATTAGCAAATTACTTGCCGTTTTTGGATTTTTACAAATTTCGATTGCATCTTCAAACATTTCTGAATAGTATTTCGAACTCGTTACGAAATTAGCCGCCTTTGGAATCAATTGATATTCCTCTAAATATCTTTTTTTACGACTTTCTGGCAATTCTGGAAGCGAATTTTTAATTTTTTCAATATATTCATCAGAAAGTTTAATCGCCACCAAATCTGGATCTGGGAAATAGCGATAATCCTGCGCTTCTTCTTTATCTCTCATCGAAAATGTTTTGCCCGAAATATCATCCCAACGAAGCGTTTCTTGCACAATTTTTCCTCCATTTTCAAGCACTTCGATTTGTCTATTTGCTTCATATTCAATCGCTCTTGAGATACTTCGGAAGGAATTCATATTTTTCATTTCTGTTCTTGTTCCAAATTCTGCCATTCCTTTTTTTCGTACTGAAACATTAACATCTGCACGAAGTGATCCTTCTTGCATTTTACAATCCGAAATACCAATATACTCAAAAATAGATTTTATTTTTCTAAGATAGCTATCTACTTCTTCTTTACTACGCAAATCTGGCTTGGAAACGCATTCGATAAGTGGAACACCAGCTCTATTCAAGTCCACAAAACTGCCTCTACCATAATCATCGTGATTTAACTTTCCTGCATCTTCTTCAATATGAATTCGCTCTAAACGGATTTTTTTCTCACCTTCTTCTGTTTCAATATTGACATAGCCGTCATAGCAAAGTGGCATATCGAATTGTGAAATTTGGTATGCTTTGGGCAAATCTGGATAAAAGTAATTTTTTCGGTCGTTTTTGCTATTTTGTGATATTTTGCAATTGGTTGCTAGTCCTGCTTTTACGGCATATTCCACTACTTTTTCATTTAAAACAGGAAGTGTTCCCGGCATAGCCATGCAAATCGGGCAACAATGCGTGTTTGGCTCGCCACCAAATTCGTTGTGACAACTACAAAATATTTTTGTTTTTGTGGATAATTCACAATGGACTTCTAGTCCTATAACTGTCTCGTAATCTTGTTTTGACATTTTTAATCTCCTCTTTCATTTCTTAATAGTTATTACATTCTATTATACGTGGTATGAGCCAAAAATATAGTATAATTCCTGTTGTAATAACAACTGTACTTATCACTATTATCATAAGTTTTTTGGGCTCTACATATCGTATGTCATTAGTCCATAACGCTTTGCCAAGTATTTTTTCTAATTCTTTTTCTTCCTCTTGCGTCCTTATATCTAAGTAAGTATCATCTATTCTGTATTCACTAAATTTATCTATAAACTTTATTACTTCATTTACTGGAGAATTCTTGTTTAAGAATAACTCCAATTGTTTCATTCTTTCATCTTTTTTATAAGTTATTCTTATTATTTTATAAGTTCTTCTTGGTACTCTACCCCCTACTCGTGTAATCATTTTTATATCAATTAAATCTTTAAATGGTATTCTACATTTTGTTAAACCTAGCTTTATAAATAATACATCATTTTCTGATTTAATTAACCAATATTGCGAATCAAGTTTTAACAAAATTGCCATTAGTGACAGTACTAACACAGCCCAAAATTGTTTAGACTCGTCTATTTTATTATATAACATTGATAATCCAATACCTACAATTGCTATCATTAAACATTGTCTTATAACATATTTTTTACCACTTTCCAACTCAATATCTTCTGGTTTATATCTTTTTATATAATTATAATCCATTTTTCTTTTCTCCTAAGTATTATTCTGGTTTATGATTTTCTCTAAATTTGACTGTTTGCTCAAATGCATAAGCTGCTCTAAAAATAGTTTCTTCGGCAAAAGGCTTGGCAATTAACTGAAATCCAAGCGGTAATCCTTGCGAATCCAAACCACATGGTATGCTTATTCCCGGCAAACCGCCAATATTTACTGGAACTGTGCAAATATCAGCCATATACATTTGTAACGGATTATTCATTTTTTCGCCGATTTTGAAAGCTGTTGTTGGAGATGTTGGCGAAAGCAATAAATCATATTTCTCAAATAATTCATTATAGGAATTTTTGATAATAGTTCTTACTTTTTGGGCTTTTTTGTAATAGGCATCATAATAACCAGAACTTAACACATACGTTCCTAAAATAATTCTTCTTTTTACCTCTGCCCCAAAACCTTCACTTCTTGAATTTTTGTAAATGTCTTTCAAGTTCTCAAAATTCTCAGTTCTGTAGCCATAACGAATTCCGTCAAATCTGCCCAAATTTGAACTTGCTTCTGCACATGCCAAAATATAGTAAACCGCAGATGCATATTGTCCCACATCTAATGAACACTCTTCTACTGTTGCTCCAAGTTCTCGATATTTTTGGATAACTTTAAATATGGCTTCTTTTACTTCGGCACTTGTTCCTTCTCCTAAATATTCCTTCGGTACTCCAATCTTCATGCCTTTTACATCCTGAATTAAATTGGCTGTATAATCTTTTTTAGGCATATCAATTGAAGTAGTGTCTTTTTCATCATGACCTGCAATTAAATTTAGTAATAAAGCACTATCTGTTACATCTTTGGTAATTGGACCAATTTGGTCTAACGAAGAAGCATACGCAATTAAACCATATCTAGAAACCAACCCATACGTTGGCTTTAATCCGACAACGCCGCACAAACTTGCTGGCAATCGAATAGAACCTCCTGTATCACTTCCGAAGTGCCCAAGGAGCCATATTGCTTGCTACTGCAGCTGCACTTCCTCCTGAAGAACCACCTGGCACTCTTGACAAATCCCATGGGTTATGCGTTGGGAAAAAAGCAGAATTTTCAGTTGAACTTCCCATTGCAAATTCGTCCATATTTAATTTTCCAAGATAAATCATATTTTCTGCATTTAATCTTTCGATAACCGTTGCATTGTATGGTGCAACAAAATTTTCTAACATTTTTGAACTACAGGTTGTACGTGTTCCTGTAATGCACATATTGTCCTTAATTCCAATGGGAATTCCAGCAAATTTACTAAGTTCTTTGCCTGTTCTTCGATCATAATCAACTTGTTTTGCTTTTTCCATAGCTTGTTCTTCCAAAGTCGAGACATAGGCTTTGACTTGTCCATCTTTTTCTTTAATTCTGTCAAAATAACTTTTTGTAATTTCTTCAGAAGTAACTTCGCCTTTTTCTAGCTTTTTTATTAAATCATGTACGGTTAATTCATAAAGTTCCATTTAAATTTTTTCCTCCTTTTTGATAGCACATTTTAAGTTTACACACAGTTCTGCTATGTTCTACACTAATTAATTACTTTTGGTATGCGGAACATGCCTTCATCTTGACTCGGAGCATTTTGTAATAAATCTTCTCTAGTTTCAAATAGAACCACTTCGTCTTTTCTGAAAATATTTTGTTGTTCTACTACACCAATCGTTTCCTCTATGTTGGATGTGTCAATATGATTAATCATTTCTGCATAGGCTAAAATTTCTTGCATGTCTTTTGTATAATTTTCAATTTCGCTGTCGCTCAGATTAAGCATAGCAAGTTTTGCCATGTGAACAATTTCTTCTTTTTTAATATCCGCCATGTTTTTCCTCCTCGTTTTTGTTATTTTGATATTATATAATAAATCTTAAAAAAAAACAAGCTAAATTTTCTTAGGTTTATTTTTATAAAAAACGGAAATAATCTAACATTATTTCCGTAAATACCCTTATCTTTATATTATATCCTATTTTTGCAACTTTGTCAACTTGACAAAATATCAAAAGCATGCTCTTGCCTAATTTTACTTAATGTTAAGCTTTCTCTTAATCAAATTATTTCATCCACATCCTTTTTAAAAATTCCTTTATTTTATCTAATATTCCTTTATTTACAATCTTTAATAACATTTCTTGTTCTTTATCTTGAATCAATTTTTCTTTTTTTAAAACTTCCTCCTTGCTTTTCTCTTTTATAGGTATTGGAAGAATGATGTTTTTATATTCATATAACTCATCTGGTAAAAGCTTTGTTTCTTTTATATTTTGCAAACTTGTATTGATTAGTACATTTTGACTATGAACAAGTTTTAAGAATTGGTACGCGATTTCTTGATTTTCTGTATAAATAGCACATGCCAGACTAAATTCTTCATTGATTTTTTGGATCACCTCTTCTAGCGTCCCTTCGATTCTTTGTGTTTCTATTGGTGCATTATCCCTTAACGCAATTTCCTCTAATTTCTTATTTTGAACATAAATATATTTTTTATCTGTCTTATTTTTGATTTCAGATTGCTTAACAGCTAACTTTTTGCCTTGTTTATCATAAGTATAAATTACTTTATCAAAATACTGATAAAAACATTCTTCAAAAGGCAAAATCATAATCAAGTTTTCATCTATATTAAATTTTTTTAAAGCTTCTTTTATTATTACTAAAATTAAAAACTTTACACTTTGCTCATCATATTCAACATCAGAAATAGCAATTGCATTCCTCGATTTTATTGCCTTTATAAAATACTTAACAACTTCAACTGTTTCAAACACTTCAACTGCAATTGTCCCAATTGGCATTAGTAAACTCGTGCTTAAAAAATTGTCTTGATTTATGCTTAAATTTTGATATTCTTTATATGGAATATCCTGTTGAATTTCTGTCTGGATTGCCCTTTCTAAATCTTCGTAACTAATTGTTTCTTTTTTTATTTTAAGCAACTCTTGAATTTCTTTTTTGTTTGCTTTAATGCGTTCTTGTATATAATTTAACAAGTTTTCTGTTAATTGTCCATCAGTCTTTAATTGATATTGGTACGAAGCTTTTTTTAGTTTTATGCTATTTTCTTTCATCATTTGTAGTTGGACTCCTTTCTGATCTGGTTTCTTAATTTATCTAACCCTTTTTCTTTTTCGATGCCTTGCATTTGAACAGTTTCTCGTACTTTTTTCAACCATTTTTCTATTTTTACTTTTTCTTCTCGGATTTTTTCTTGGTTTGGAATTATTTCTAAATCTAACATCTCAATATTGCTATCATAACTCCAATCTCTCATTTCCACCGGCGTTTCATTCACATATACCAATTGACCATTTTGATATAAAATATCTCTTTCATGAAAATCCTTTATGCTTACTAATTCTTTTGCTAACATTCTTTTGATATTGACCAATGATGTATCTGCTGTTGCATTACAATAAATTCTTTTCCCATTTTGTGAAGCATCTAATAAAATTTGATATAATTCATTGGTTGACTCTGCAATTGCCAATTTAGAATTAGCTTTTGGCAAGCTATCATTTTTCTCTGAATGTATTCCTCCTACCACAGCCAAATCAGAAATCGTAATTTCGTTTTCTGTTTCTCCATAAATTACATACCAATCTTTGTTACTTCCTAATTTTACTTTTGCATTTGTAATATTATAAAAGGATTCTAATTCTCTAACAGTCTGTATATCTTCCTGCATTAATGATTGCTGTTCTTTTCGAAAAACAGTTTTTTCTATCTGTTTGATGACATCTAAATTTCTACTAATGTTTTCCTCTTTTAAATCCTGAACTTCTCCGACTTTCCCATACCATAATGAAATTGATTTAGGGTTTACTATAGAGATTGATTTTCTAAGACTTATTTCAAATAAGTCCTTTTCATCCATACTTGCCAAAATAACTGGTTTACCATTAGATCCTGTTGGCGCTTGTCCTTTTGTTGAATCAATCCATGGACGAATTGTATCACCTGATATACTTTTATAGTGGTAATAGGCTTCATCTGGAACTACCACTTTGGCTTCTGGTAATTTACCTAGGTCTTGTAAATCATTGTATCCCGTTCCTGCAATCACTTCTTTTAACACTAAACTTACATATTGTTCTTCGGTTATTTTCCCACTTTCTACTAATTTTCTCAAGAATTGTTTATCTTTTTCCATGGCTTCTTGTCCTGCTTGTCGATAAATTTGCAAGATCTCCCTATGTTCTTCATTCGTCAAATGGTTTAGGACATTATCATCAATTTCAATATTGTCAAAAGTTAATCGATCATAATGTCCTTGTTTTCCCTTTTGTCTAATGGTCAAAGATTGAGCAACTATGTTTGCAACTTTTCCATTTTCATCTAATTCTTCTACCACAAATATACCTGCATTTTGCTCTACAGCTCCTAATAATAGCGCACCTTCTCCGACATCTCCAAATTTTTGGCAACAAGTCGTAATATTTCCTGCAAATAAATTTATGATATTATCTGGTGGGAGCATTCTCCCTCTGAATTTAGAGGTTGTAACTTGAACTGGTGGTAAACTTGTTCTTTCTCTTCTTTTCGTAATCTCAAAAATGTCTTGTACATATTCAAATTGCTCTTCTGTTGAAATTTCTCCTATACTTTTAGATAATCTAGCTAATTCTTCATTTCCTAATCTTTGATTTGTGAATCTTACTTTTGATAAATAATCAAGAATATTTTCTATACTTAAACAACCTTTTATATATATATTCTTCAATTCTGGCGTATTAATAATGGTTTCAAAATTATTATGTATGGTTCCAAACTTGGAATAATATTTGGGATCTTCTAAAAATTCTTTCCTATGTAACTTAAAAAATTTCTTAAATTCTTTAGAATAAGGTTCCTGTAGTGATCCAAACATATCATGAATTTGTTTATAGGTTACTAATGTCGGCAAATCTTTCTCTGCTAATATCTCATATGCTTTTTGTCTATCTAATCCTACTTTTGGTACAGATAATTGCTTCGTTTGTATTGTTCCATAATTTAAAGCTTCAACTAATTTATCAATTTCTCCTCCTGTTAACTCATTTGGTAGGCTTTCAAACGTATATCCTATTTGTTTTAAGCTCATATTTAATTTATACTTCCAAGCTCCCCCCATTTTTTCTTTGGTTCTTTTTATAGCATCTAAAACATTAGAATTCATCTCATTTCTTACATTTTCGTCTTGAAACATCTCCATTACATGATGTACAATTTGACCTTTTCTTTGTGCAATATAGGGTGCATATGCTTGATCCAATTTTCGATTCAAACTCTCTTCTAAAATGTTTAAATCAAGACTTCCATTTTCTATAAAAAGTTTCATAATGGTATCCTCTACCATTATTTTAATTGGTTCAATTTGTGCAGTCACAATCGCTTCTGGATATTGTTCATTTGTTTTTACTAAATTTTGTTCTAGAATCTCTCGGTATTTGACTAATCCTTCTTTTATCATCGATTTATGTAAGCTTTTTTCCAATTTTTGCATATTGCCTTGTAGTTCCTCTGGAAAGTGTATATTTTCTTCTTGCAAACATTGTATTAACAATTGCATTAACGTTCCATTGAATCCTGTTTCTAATTTTTCATTGATTTTTTTAAACAATCTTATTTCTTGGTTATTTTTTTCTTGATGTCCTCTATCTTGTTTTAAATTTAATTGTTTAAGCACCTTTAGAGTGATACCTAGATCTCCCATTATTTTATATTTTGTATCATATAGTCCTTGAAAAGCTTCGTCTTTTTCTAAGGTATATTTTTCTATTTCTTCTTTTGTTAAGCTGGGAAGTTCAATCATTCTTTCAATTTCATCAATTCCAATTGTCTGTGACATTTTATAGTAAAATTTGTTCATTAACTCCTCATTATAGTCTGCTGAACTTTTAAAATTACTTTTTTCTCGTATTTTTCTCATTCGTCTCACTTTGTCTTCGTCTTTTAACAAAAATTCATCTAATTTTTCTGTTATAGAAATTATTCTAGAAAGCTCATCGATTGATATATCATGATACTCCTTAGGAAGTACTATTTTTTTAAGATTTGTACATTCAAAAAACGCATTGTCTCCTATCTCCGTGACACTATCTGGTATCACTATTTCTTTTAAACCTTTACATCTATAAAATGCATCTCTGCCTATCTCCGTCACACTATCTGGTATTACTATTTCTTTTAAACCTTCACATCCATCAAATGTACATTCGCCTATCTCCGTCACACTATCTGATATTACTATTTCTTCTAAATTTGTACAT
>CANBLA010000031.1 GCA_947369305.1 uncultured Clostridia bacterium | reverse complement strand
AGATAGGTGCCAGTGACTGGAGTTCAGACGTGTGCTCTTCCGATCTGGAGATTTAGTTCCAGAATATCAAGGGATGGATTTGTTGGAAGCAAGAGAAAAAATTGTAGAGAAATTAAGACAAATTGGCGCTTTGGTAAAAGAGGAAGAATATACGCATAATGTAGCAAAATGTGAAAGATGTAAAAATACAATTGAACCTAAAATTTCGGAGCAATGGTTTGTTAAAATGCAAGATTTAGCAAAGCGCGCATCGGATAGTGTGCGAAATGGCAAAACAAGATTTGTGCCACAAAGGTATGAAAAACAGTATTTTCATTGGTTAGACAATATTCGCGATTGGTGCATTTCACGCCAGTTATGGTGGGGACACAGAATTCCAGCTTTTTATTGTGAGGATTGCAGACAGATTAATGTTTCAAAAAGTAAGCCTAAAACATGCGAAAAATGTGGCTCAGAAATTTTAAAACAAGATGAAGATACCTTGGATACTTGGTTCAGTTCCGCTTTATGGCCATTTTCGACATTGGGTTGGCCAAACAAACAAGCAGAGGATTATCAAAGATATTATCCAACCAATGTATTGGTAACTGGTTTTGATATTATTACTTTTTGGGTTTCCAGAATGATGACACAAGGTTTAGAATTTACGGATGTGGAGCCGTTTAAAGATGTGTTAATTCATGGCATTATTCGTGATAGCAAGGGAAGAAAAATGTCAAAAACGTTGGGAAATGGAATTGATCCGTTAGATGTGATTGAAAAATATGGGGCGGATAGTTTACGTTTTTCTGTAATTTCTGGCATTACAATGGGAAATGATATTCGTTTTTCACCTGAAAAACTAGAACAAGCTTCGAATTTTGCGAACAAAATCTGGAATGCTGCCAAATTTATTACGATGAATTTGCCAAGTATAGAACAAATTAAAGAATTTGATGAAAAGGCTTTTGATACCAAAACGATGAAACACCAGGGAACATTTTTAAAAATCGAAGATCAATGGATCATTTGTAAAATCGAAGAACTGATTTTAGAAGTGACAAAAAATATGGAAAATTATGATTTAGGAGTTGCTTTAGACAAAATTTATAACTTTATCTGGAATGAATTTTGTGATTGGTATATAGAGATGGCAAAAACAAGGATATATAGTGAAAACACAGAAGAAAGAGTGCAAGTATATGACGTTTTAATTCATGTATTTGCCAAAGCTTTGAAATTATTACATCCATTTATGCCATTTTTGACTTCTGAAATTTACAATGTCCTTTCTGGATATATCGATGATACAGAATTGATGGTTTCTAAATGGCCTGAAGTAGAAGTCTTAGAATTTGAAAAGGAAAGAGACGTTGTTGAGAAATTAAAACAAGCAATTGTGGAAATTCGTAATATACGTAGTAAGATGAATGTTCCTCCCAATAAAAAATCGACTTTGATTTTTATTGCTCCGGGGATAGAAGAAACAATAAAACAATCAGAGGAGTTTTTGGGAAAACTAGGTTTTGCTTCGCAAATTATTGTGCAAAATGACGAAACTGGAATTCCAGAAAATGCAATTGCGATTTTGGTAGAGGATTTGAAAATTTTTATTCCATTTGAAGATTTAGTCAATCTGGAGGAAGAGATTGCGCGATTGAAAGAGGAGAAAAAGAAATTAGAAGCCGAAGTGTTGCGTGGTGAAAAGATGTTATCCAATGAAGGATTTGTGTCAAAAGCGCCAAGCACGAAAATCGAGGAAGAAAAAACGAAATTACAAAATTATAAGAGCAGTTTGAAAGTGGTTGAAGAAAGATTGGTAAAACTGGAAAAGGGAGTTGGCAAGTAGGAAGAAAAAGAGTATAATAACAATATCGTTAGTAAGTTAAGTGTGATTTCAAGCACTAAAAAATGTTTATGTTTAACAAAAAACAGGTAGTTGCAACTACCTGTTTTGTTATTAAAAATATGACAAGACTTTTTTTTAAAAATGATACAAAATTGTAATGAAAATGTAAAATGAATGATATAGACTTATGTTTATTATGTGATACAATTAAACTAAATATTATAAAATAGAGAGGGAGAAATGAAACGACTTTTAAGAGTAAGTTTAGATATTTTTGTTACATCAATTGTTCCAATTGCACAATGTTTTTTAATTGGAATGTTGTTAGATTCAAATTTAATTAATGTCTTTTCTTTGACCTATCCGTTGCAATTTATAATAGTTTTATTAAAATCGATGTTTGCTACAGGAGCTAATATCCTAGCATGCAAAGAAAAGGATAAAAATGCAATTGATTGTGGAATTGTTTTTGGTGTGATAGTTGGAGCTGTTATTTTTGGAACAATTGCTTATCGAATTGAAGATTATATAAAGTTTATGAACATGGATGTTCGAATTTATCGAGTATTTGGAATTTACTCTGTCATTCAGATTTATTTACAGTTTGTTTTGCAGCTTGTTTTGACAAAATTATATTACAGGGAAGAAAATAAAAAAGCCAATCGTATCGCAATTGATTTTAATGTAATTAATTTTATTTCGATTATTGGTTTAGCAGGTTTGACCAAAAATCAAGTCATAACAGTTAGCATTTCATTAGTAATTTTGTTTGTTTATATGATCTTGATTTTAATAACCAATATCGAAAAATTTGAATTTCAATTTCATTTATTAAAATCCATAAAATATGATTCGATTGAGTTTTTTAATGGAATAACTTTTATATTAATCTACTTATTTGGTTTAAAAAATGTATTTTCTTTTGGGGAAAAGTATATTCTGGCAACGACTTTTGCAACCTTAGTAACTGACATGCAATGGGATATTATTCGTTCCATTGTAGTCGTAGAAAAGGTAGATATTGCAAAAGGAAATTTTGTGTATCAAGAACATATGAAAAATGCTTATTTGCTAGATGGCATATTAATTATCTCGATATTTTTTATGTCCTTTACTTTATATCATCAATACAATCCAGACTTAAAAATTTCTATGTTATTGATCGGAGCTGAATTAGTTATGTTATTTATGTATCCATTATATATGACACGAACTTGTTATTTGCAATTAGAATATTCTGCCACCAAAACGACGCTCAATAAAGAAATTGCCAATCTTATTAGAATGTTACTATCGGTTATTTTAATAACACCATATTGCACAGCAATTGCGCAACTTACTTCTATGCTATATCAACTATTTTACACAAAAATAATGTTGTTAAACAAAGATAATAAACTAAAAAAGTTACAAAACAGAAAACTAGAATATAATTAACATACGAAAGAGGTTTTTGAATAAATGAACACAAAAATAGAAAAATATGACAATCGATATATGAATCAATTTTGCCTAAAATATATATGGTTTTCCTCGCTAACAGGAGATTTGGTGTTTTGGGCGATTATAGACACCTTGTTTGTAACAATGGTAAAGGGCTTGTCAGCTACACAGATTACTTTATTAACTACGATTCCGTCCGCCATTGGAATTCTTATTCAGCCCTATTTGTTAAAAGTAATTCATAAACTTGGAAATACAGCTTCCGTAAGATTGGGTGCTTTTTCCTTACTCTTTTCAGCCATATTATTGACATTTGGAAATACATTTAGTCTTTTAGTTTTAGGGAGACTATTTCATGAAATTGCATTTGTTGTCAAAAATATGGAAGGCATTATGCTAAAAAATAATTTGATTTATGTGGGAAGGCAAGATGAATATGTTCCCATTCGAAATCAATCGAATATTGCCTATGCTGTCATTACAGCAGTCATTGCTTTTGGAGCTGGATATTTATTTAATCTGAATCATTATTTGCCAATGATTTTAAATATTTTACTTTGTTTATTCTGTTTTCTTTTATCCTTAACCATGAAAGATGTAACTGTAAATGATAAAATTCCAGAAAGGCAAATGAAACACTCACAAGGAAAAATGTCCATAATTGTGTATGTGGCGATTTTGTC
This sequence comes from uncultured Clostridia bacterium, assembly GCA_947369305.1. The sequence goes on along the minus strand of CANBLA010000031.1, from coordinate 5,558 downwards.
CTATGCATTTTTTTATACAGCAGTAAACATTGGGCAAAGTAATAGTAAATTATTCATCCAATATCAATTAGGTGAATATTTTGATGTAGCTAAAACAGCTAGTTATTTTAGCTTTATCATTTTAATGAGTCGTATTGCAAGAATTGTTTCCAATGTTTTATTTGACAAATTATATCGAAAATTAAAAGACAGAATTAATATTGCATTAACACTAAGTTTAATATTGGCTTTTGTACTGATTATAGCAGGTGATCTTATCAAAAATTCGGTAGTTGTAAAACTAGGTACGATGTGCTGTGGATTTTTTATCATTTTAGCAGTCAGAGATCCATTTAAGATTTATATCCAAGATTTAATTTTAAAAGTAACAAAAGTAGAAGACCAACAAGCTATATTTGCTCATTTGGAGTTAGCTAGAAAAATAGGACAAACCTTAGTTGGATTTGTAGCATCGGCTTTGTTACTAAAAATTAGTATCATTTGGGTTATTGTAGGAACAGGAATTATTTCACTTATGACTTTGAAAATAATTATAAGATTATTTGAAATTGTTAAAAGAAGTACAAAAATAAATATACAAGAAAAAGAAGCTATTTATTAGCTTCTTTTTGTGAGTCTTCTGCTATATTATTTAAGCCATATTCAATAATTTGATTAATAACATTATTGAAACTAATGTTATTTTTTTCTGCAATTTCCGTAATTCTATCAAAGGTATGACCATTCATTCGGATGGTTCTAGTGATGGTGTCAACACCTTTTTTATTCGCATTAATTTGTAATTTTTCCATATTTTCACCACCTAATTTTTTGCCTATCTATAGTGTACGCAAAAAAAAATTAAAAATAAGTGTACAAAAATGTGTACAAAATGGAAAATATGTGCTATAATATTTTTATAACAAAATATTTAGTAAATTTTAGAAGAAAGGAGGGGGCCTATTTTACTTGATATTACTATAAAAAATGTATTTTGTTATGAGAAAATAGGAGGTAAGAAAAAATGAATTTAAAAAAAGTTACAAAAATTATTTTATTCGTAGCATTATTTGTCATGATAAGTACAATATCAGCAAATGCTGCTGTATATGATGCTACATTTAACAGTGAATATTATCTAGCAAACAATGCAGACTTAAAGAAAAGAATTGGAAACAATGAAGCAGCTTTGAGAGCTCACTTTTACAATTATGGAATTAAAGAAGGAAGAATTGCATCATCAAGTTTTGACGTAAAATATTATTTAGCAAACAATGCAGATTTAAAAAAGGTATTTGGAAACAATTATGAAGCAGCATACAATCATTTCGTAAATTATGGAATGCAAGAAGGAAGAGCATCATCAGCAAGTTTTGATGCAAAACATTATATTGCCAAATATGCAGATTTAAAAAAGAGATTTGGTGATAATTGTGCACAAGCATATAATCACTATGTAAATTATGGAATGCAAGAAGGAAGAAGAGCTAATGCAACCGATCACGTTTATGGAAAACCTGTTAATGGAGTTGCAAAATGTACTGCAAAAGGCTGTAAAGCCACAAAAGATGAGCACAAATGGTGTTCAGAAAAAGAAGCAACTGTAACTAGAGAAGCTACTTGTAATAAAGTAGGAGAAAGAACTTATTATTGTACAGATAATGGATGTTTAGAAACAAAAACAGAAGAAATTGCTAAAACAGCTCATGACTTTAATGCAACTGTAGCAGCAAATGTTACAACAATAGATCCAACTTGTACAAAAGCTGGAAAAAGAGTTATTAAATGTAAAAACTGCTCAGAATTTGAAACAGAAACAATTGATGCTACTGGACATGACTTAACTGGAACCGAAGTAGGTAAAGGAAAAATTATGAAAGCACCTACTTGTACTGAAGTAGGTAAAGAAGAAGTAACATGTGCAAATGCAACTTGTGATGCGGAAGACCAAAAAGTAGAAAGAGAAATCCCAATGATCGAACATACTCCAGTTACAAGCACGGAAAAGTCTTATGAAGCAGAATGCGAAAAAGATGGATTAGAAGTAACGGTTTGTGAAGATTGTAAAAAAGTATTAGAAGAAAAGGTTATTCCGGCAAAAGGACATCCAATGAATGCAGATAAAACAGATTACGATTCATCTAAAGTTAAGACGAACACGTTAAAAACAGGTTCATGTAATAGTACAACACAAGCCGAAACAAAAGGTTTAAGACAAGTAAGTTGTGAAGATTGTGGAAAAACATGGACAGAAGAAACCGATGGACATAGTTGGGTAACAACAATGGCTGGAAATAGTTCAATAAAATCTGCAACTTGTACAGCAGATGGTAAAAAAATCTGTACAAACTGCGGAAAAACAGAAACCATTGCAAAATTAGTACATGATTTTGATTATGCTAATGATTCAGCAAAGCCAACTTGTACAGCAGAAGGAACCAAAACTTGCCAAAGAAATGGTTGTACAGAAACAGAAACTGTTAAAAAATTAGGTCATACTTATAAAACAACAAAAGAACCAGTTCATACCAAAACACAATTAACCGATGGAGAAAGAACTTGTACCGTATGTAACGGTGATTTGATGACTGCTGAAGAAAAAGTGATGACAGCAACTCACAACAATGTAAGAACAGAGCCAACTTGTACAGTAGATGGCAAAATTGTATGTAAAGACTGTGGTAGAGAAGAAAAAATTAATAAAACAGGTCATAACTACATTTACAGTTTAATTGAAGAAGCAACCGCTTCTAAGATCGGTTCCGAAAGAAGACACTGCGTAAATTGTGATGAAGAAGATATTATTACAATTCCAGTTGGACAAGGAAAAGGACATACAAAATAAAAAATTCCTAGTAGAAAATTTTAATTTAGGGCGATAGAGAAATTCTATCGTCTTTTTCATGTAAAAATTATCAAATAATTCACAACCTAATTAACATAATCTCATAGACTATAATAAGGAATATTTTATAAAATGATGCAAAATATTTCCTTAATCTAAAAGAAAAGGAGGTTATGTTTTGGAGTTAGTGGGAAAAAATATAGGATATGCACTTACAGGTTCATTTTGCACGTTTCGAACCACGATAAAAGAAATGGAAAACTTAGTTAAAATGGGCGCAAATGTATTTCCGATTATGTCATTTAATAGTTATACTTTAGACACGAAATTTGGTAAAGCACAAGATTTTATTGAAGAAATTGAAACCTTAACAGGCAATAAAATCATTCATACGATTCCAGATGCAGAACCGATTGGTCCTAAGAAAATGTTTGATATATTAATTGTTGCACCTTGCTCAGGCAATACAATTGCAATGCTGAGTTATGATATTATTAACACACCAGTAACAATGGCAGTCAAATCACACTTGCGCTGTAATAGACCAGTAGTTATTGGAATTAGCACAAATAATGGACTAAGTGGAGCTGCTGAAAATATAGGAAGATTGCTAAACAGGAAAAATTATTATTTTGTACCATTTAAGCAAGATAATCCAATTACCAAGCCACGTTCTATTGTTTGTGATTTTAGATATATCACAAAAACATTAGAATATGCTTTAGAAGGTGAACAAATTGAGCCAATTATTTTATGAATATAATTTTTTTACGAAAAAGGTTTTATTTTTTTGATTTTTATGATACAATAATATATATTATTTTTTCGGAGGAAAATATGAAAGATACCAAAGATGATAAAATAGAAGAAAAACAAGAAAAAATAAATTTTCAATCGCTTCGGAAATGTATGTCTAATGATTATTGTCATACTTATAATTGGAAATGCGATTTTAATTTATTATATGATGAACTTATCAGAATATAGTGAGGAACCACAAAATTTATTAGCAGAAAATAAAATTACCAAGAATGAAACAGAAGTTGATACGATTGCTAATCTTTTAAGCAATGTAGTTTCAAGTGATAATGTGGAAAAAAGTGCAACTGTAGATGCAACAGATACCAGCAACAGAAAGGTAATGAATGAAAACTTAATTGTTTTATACAATGGATTGATTTTAGATACAACAAAAATGGATTTAGTAGAATTAAAATACATTGATAATACTAGTGATAATAAGGATAAATATGTTATAACTTATTATAATTACGAAAATTTTGCTTATGAAAATTCTACACTTGGGAAATTGACAGAACCTATATTTGATAATTTAGTGGCTATTCAAGGTGTTGGAAAAATTGCAATATCTGAAAATTATTCTGCTATTCCAAAGGACATTAAAATCATTAATACTTTGCCAGCAGCTGTTTTGGAGAATAATAGTAAACTTTCAGAGTTTAATTTAGTCAAAACGATAATGGTAGATCTGGATTTGAACGGAACAGATGAATACATTACAATTTTGAACAATAAAACCACAGGATATTCGAAAATATCCTTATATGATACTACGGGAGAATTAGTTCAAGATTTGGCATACATTGAAAAAAGTAAATGGAACCAAACTACGCATGCAGAATATTATTTAAATTTAGAAAATGTAAATATTTTAGATGTTGATAATGATGGTGTAATGGAGATTTTAGTTGAAATTCCAAGATATGAAGGAGAGCCTGCAGTAAGCATTTTAAAATATAAAAATAATGAGTTGATAGGAAAAACCAATATTGAATGTTCATTATTACCATAAAAAGCTTGCTTTTTTATAAATCGTATGATACAATATAAAACAAATTAGGAATTGGAAAAAATTGGAGGGTTATAATAAATGGAAATCGCAAAAAATATATTAATAGGAATTTATTTTATCATATGTGCTGTTTTAGTCGTACTTATTTTAAAACAATCAAAAGAAGATAGTGGAGCTTCGGGGACAGTAATGGGAGCTGGAGCCAATAACTTTTATGAAAAAAACAAAGGAAGAACAGCAGAAGGAAAAATGAAAAGAGTCACAATTGGTTTGATGATTGCTTTCTTTGTTTTGACAGTTGTATTAGATATTTTGTATGTTATGTAAAAACGAAAAAAAGGCAGTATAGGGATATACTGCCTTTTTAAATTGTATGTTAATGAAAGGAAAACAATGAGTAAAAGTAAGAAAAAGAAAAAAGGAAAGATGATTGGAATTTTTCGAGCCAATGAAAAAGGATTTGGATTTGTTGAATTCGAAGAAAAGGAAAAAGAAGATATTTTTATTCCCACTCAATTTGTTAATAATGCACTAAATGGCGATCAAGTAGAGATAAAAATTTTGAAAGAAAAAGGAGAAGATAGAAGGGCTGAAGCTAAGATTTTAAAAGTCGTAAAACGTGAGAAAGAAACAGTTGTTGGAACTTTTCAAAAAAGTAGAAATTTTGGTTTTGTTGTGCCAGATGACAAAAAATTTAATACAGATATTTTCATTTCGAAAAATCACATAAAAAATGCACAAAATAACGATAAAGTTGTGGTACGAATAGTAAAATATCCACAAAAAGGAAAAAATGCAGAAGGTGAAATTGTAGAAGTTTTAGGAAATACGAATCAAGCAGGAATTGATATGTTATCGGTTATCAAAGAATTTGATTTACCAAATGAGTTTCCAGAACCAGTTTTGAAAGAAGCCAGAAAA
>CANBLA010000030.1 GCA_947369305.1 uncultured Clostridia bacterium | reverse complement strand
CCGTTGTCCTACATCCACAAAATAAATTTTCAAATCACGCGGAATCACTCGAAAAACACTAAACAATATAACAATCATAGTAGTTACAGCCATTATTTTTCGCCAGTATTTTTTGAAAAACCTTGTTATTCCATCACTCAAAATAAACTTTAAAAATCGAATTTTTTTCTCCGAACAAAAATACACAATTCCAAAAATGACAATGTAATACAAAATCAGAAACCAAAAATCTGGTGTTGCTAAATAGATTTTCGAAAATGGCAATTTACTGCAAAGTTCAGCAATTTTGAACAAAGTGACGACTAAGAAATTTTCAAATATGGCAATAAATGCACCGAATCTCAGGCAAAAATGTTCCCAAAATCAAACTAATATAGCCCAAAACCAATAACGGTCCAACTAGAAAATAAATCAGTAAATTAGAAACAAAAAAGTTCAGCGAAACTGTATTAAAGCAATACATCATAATGGGAACAATCAAAATTTGTGCCGAAAAACTCACCAAAAATATGCCTAAAAATGATTTTACAAATGCCGATTTTATCGCAAATTTACATTCCAAAAATCTCCTCAAAAACTGATGAAACAGCACAATTCCAAGCGTTCCACCAAACGATAACCACATTCCTACTGCAAAAATGTTATAGGGGTTGATGAAAAGTAATACAACTAACGTAAACAAAATGCTCACATACACATTATTTTTTCGGTAAAAATTCTGACTCATCAGAAGCATCCCACTCATGATACACGCTCGCATGCATGAAGGCGCGCCACCAGTAATTAAGGCAAAAAACGCCAACATAGCGATGATTAGATAATTTTTGAGTTTTTTGCCATTGACAAATTTATCTAAAATCACTTGCACCCCAATGATCACATACGAAACATGCATTCCTGAAATAGCAAGCACATGAGACATACTGCTATTTTTGAAATTTTCCTTGATTTCATCATCTAATGTACTACTGTCGCCCAGTAAAATTCCTTTTAGAAAGGCATTTGTGTTTTCTGCATAAATGTTATCTAGTGTTTCATATAACTTTGTCTTTATGCCAAATATTTTCTCTGTTAAACTATTTTTATGGTCCAAAATTTGAACATTTTTTACATACATACTTCCATAAATTTTGCTTTGCTTCAAATAATTTCGATAACTAAATCCCTTATAATTTCTTGCCACATCGCCTTTTGAAAAATTACCTGAAATTTGTACAATATCACCAAATTTCAAATTCTTTTCTTTTGGCGTATACACAATTATTTTTGTATTTTTTACATTCTGAATATTGGCTTGCACAATTTTTACGGTATAACTATTCGAGCGTGCTTTTTCTGTTTTCATGCTAACAACTTCTGTAACCGCTGTTAATTCGCACTCTTCAGGATATTTCTTATCAAACGAAAAAACGAGGGCAAGATTATAAAACAGCCCCCATCCTATTAAAATTATGATTCCTATTTTTATGAATTGTTTCATGGCTAAATCTCCTTTTTCTTAAAAATTTAGCCCCCAGCAATTTATTCTACAATCCTTCTTGCAGTTACAAATCTTTGTGAATAATATGAATTGGAATTCAAATTATCAATCACAACCCCTCTTTGTGGGTTGGCACTATGGATAAAATCTCCCCCGCCGATAAAAATTCCACAATGTCCAATTTTGGTTTTTCCATCGTTGTAAAATAAGATTAAATCACCAATTTGTAAATTTTCTCTTTCTACAACAGCCCCCAATGACGTCTGACTCGCTGCAACTTGCCCCAAGCTAAAGCCAAAATGTCCATAAACATAACGCGTAAATCCAGAACAGTCAAATCCTTTTTCTGGAGAACTTGCCCCCAACACATATGGATATTTTAAAAACTGTTTTGCAAATCCTACGATATCATTTCCTGTAACAGCTGAATTTTTCTCTTGTGATTCTGGTTTATTTTCTTCTTTCGCTTCTTTATTAATTGTATTGTCTCGCTCTTCTACTGTGCTTCTTGCACTTACATCTTTCTGTTTGACCAAAGATTTACTGATATAGCCAGAACCGATTTTGTCTGATGTAATTTTGTAGAAATTTCCCTCTTCTCCTGTAATCGTCACAATGTCATCTTCGTCTAACACATCTACAATGTCAGAATTGGTTGATGCCGTTTTTCTTACTCTTGCTGTTTCTACAATAACAATTGCTGTTTTATTGGTGGCTGGTTTTTCTTCTTTTGGTTGCTTGGTTTCTTGTGTTTTTTCCTGTGTTGGTTCTGGTGTGGTTTCTTTAGGTTCTGTTGTATTTGGCGGAGTTTGTGGAACTTGTGTTTCTGGTTGTGCTGGTGATTGCGTTGCAACTGGTGGTTCATTGGTTGCCAATTGGGTTGTCAATTTTGACTCTGTTATCCAGCCAGAAATGGTTTGGTTGGTTATTTTATACCAATTTCCTAGTTTGGTTTCAATTGTTACATTCGTGCCTTGCACAATTTCTGTTCTCGCTATGGTTGATAAATTAGGCATCACTCGAACTTTTATATTGTTTGACAAAGCAACGGTTTCTCCAACTTTTAATTGTACTGGCACAGTTTGCCCATTTTCTTCATTTGGTACAAGATTTCGCTTAGTTGATTCTCCATTTTCTGCATTGTTTTGTGGTTCTTGTGTTGATTTCTCATTTGCTACTGTATTTTGTGTTTCTTCCTTTTTTTTCGTAAAAAACTCAGCTTTTGCATAGCCTATCTTTTCTGCGTATTTTACTTTGTACCATTCTCCATTTTCCTCTAAAACTTCCACTTCATCTTCTTGATAAATGTTGGTTACAATATTCGCCTGTGTTGAAGCAGATTCTCTGATGCGTACTGCTGTCACATTTACGGTAGCAGTAACAGCAAAAGAAACATGGCTTATGGTTAAAATCATAAAGATTATGATACCTGATAAAATTATCTTTTTCATTTTTTACATCCTTTCCTTCTAAGGTAGATATAGGTTACTTAAAATATTATCTAAGTTATATGTAATGCTCATTCTTGGCTAATATCTAACTTAATGTGTATTTCGTCTAATTGTTTTGGAAATACAGTTGACGGTGCTCCCATCATCACATCACGTGCTTTTTTGTTTTTTGGAAATGCAATGACTTCGCGAATAGAATTTTCTTTGGCAAGCAACATAAGAATTCGTTCCATTCCTGCTGCTGCTCCTGCATGTGGCGGTGTTCCAAACTGAAAAGCTTTAAATAAAGCGCCAAAACGTTTTTCCACGTCTTCTTTGCTATAACCTGCTATCTCAAATGCCTTAATCATAATTTCTTGATCGTGATTGCGAACAGCTCCTGATGCTAATTCATATCCATTTCCTACCAAATCATATTGATAGGCATAAATATCGAGTGGATTTTGATTTTCTAAAGCTTCCATACCACCTTGTGGCATTGAAAATGGATTATGATTAAAGTCAATCGTTCCTTCATCGGATAATTCATACATTGGAAAATCTACGATGAAACAGAATTTATAGACATTTTTTTCAAGTAAATCAAATTCTTCTCCTAGTTTGATACGAATGCCACCAGCAATTTTTTCTGCTTTTGTTTTTTCATCCGCAATAAAGAAAATAGCTGAACCTGATTTTACTTTCATTTTTTCAAATATTTTTGCTTTTCTGTTATCTTCTATAAATTTGCTAATGCCCCCATTTAAATTCATCTCTTGGTCGACTTTTACCCAAGCCAATCCTTTAGCTTCTAACTCTTGGACAGCAAATTCTGATAAGTTATCAAAAAATTTGCGTGGCTTTTCCTCTGCCTTTTCTACCACAATTGCTTTGACTGTTTTGTCTTGAAAAGCTTTAAATTCTGTGCCTGCAAAAACATCTGTTAAATCTGAAATTATAAGTGGATTTCTTAAATCTGGCTTATCTGTTCCATATTTTTCCATTGCCTCTTGATAGGGAATTCGCATAAAAGGTCCTTCGTCAACTTTCCAATCCGAGTTTTGCTTAAAAACTTTAGGAATAACGGTTTCAATCACATGAAAAATATCTTCTTGGGTTACAAATGCCATTTCAAAATCCAATTGATAAAATTCGCCTGGAGAGCGGTCTGCACGTGGGTCTTCATCGCGAAAACATGGTGCAATCTGATAATATTTTTCAAAACCCGAAACCATGAGCAATTGTTTGAATTGCTGTGGCGCTTGTGGAAGCGCATAAAATTCGCTTGGATGAAGTCTGCTTGGCACTAAAAAGTCACGGGCTCCTTCTGGTGAAGAATTCGCCAAAATGGGTGTTTGGATTTCTGTAAAATCCAATTCATCCATGGCTTTTCTAAAATCTTTAAGCACTTTGGAACGAAGTTTCATATTTTGGTGAATTTTTTCATTTCGCAAGTCTAAAAATCGATATTCTAAGCGCAAATCTTCACGGACATTTTGCCCGTCTATATTTATTTCAAATGGAAGATTGGCTTTGCATTTTCCAAGAATCGCGATATCGTTTGCTACAACTTCAATTTCCCCTGTTGAAAGATTGGGATTTTTACTACTTCTTTCTACGACTTTGCCACAAACTGTTAAGGTACATTCTTTGTTTAGATCTTTGCATTTTTCTTCTATGCCATTTATATCATTTAGTACAATTTGCGTGATTCCGTTTTCATCACGTAAATCAATAAATATCATTTTTCCTAAATTACGGATGGTTTGTACAAATCCCGCTAGACGAACTTCTTCGCCTACATTTTTCACAGTTAATTCACCACAGTTATGTGTTCTATATTCATTTTTCATTTAAATACTCCCCACTATAATTCTGAAAATTTATTTTTCAAAATTTTGGCTTTATTATATAATATTATTTTGGATTTTTCAATTGTTTCTATAAAAATATTTTAGAAATATTGGAAAGTATCTATCATTAATAAGAGAAACACTAATTTTATTTTTAAATTAGTGCTTCTCCTTCTTAAATTTTACTTTTTATTAGCCTCTTTATTTATCGTTTATTTTCTCTGTAATCTCACCTCTTCTTCCATCTCAAGACAAATCTGTCGCATCTGAGATATCTTCATTTGCATTTCTATTTCCTCTTCTACTCTTTGCCACTTAAAATATAGATATGGTGAAGCATCAAAGGACTTATTTCTAATAAATTTTTCCCACATCTCCTTTAACTCTTTTTTATCAGATAATGTTAACACATAAGCACGTATCTCTTCATTTACTTTTTTTCCATTATAGATATAAAATGGATTTTCACACACTTTGCTATTATGCTCCATTATTAATGTAAAAAAATCCATCGACCTAAGATTAAAATCTACAAAAGTATTCTCGCCTACCAATTCAGCTAATGCTATGCGGTTCTTTTTTTCTTTATCCCACAAGGCACCTATACACAATCCACAAAAATATTCTAAGCCGATTTCAAATGGCGATTTCATTTTTTCAATTGCCATTTCTTCAATTTCTCTCTCTCGTCTCTTATCAGCAAAGTGCATCAATAGAAATGCTATTTCTTTCTTGGTCATTTTGGTATAAGTCTGAGATGAATATTTCCGCAAGATTTCCAAAAATTTATTTACGTCCAAAAGCTCTTCCAATTCGCTAATTCTATTATTTAACCGCCAATACTCTTCCTGCTGCCGAATTCTTCTAAGTTCCTCAACTATCTTTCCCATATCATTAAATTTATCCATAAGCTCTTCCTTTCCATAAAATTACAGTCACTTAGTTACAAAGTAAAATTTACCCTCCTTTACTTTTTTAGTTTGGTTTTTTTCTATTTCAAACACTTTTATTTTACTATATTTAATATAAAAAGTCAAATTTTTAAAATATATGAAAAAAGAGATTGCAAGCAACCTCTTTTCATACATTTTAATGAACAACCTTAAAATCAACTAATTCTAATAGCGCAGCAACATGGCTTTCCTTGTCAAATTCAACAATAAACTTTTGCCCTTGCTGTTCTAACATTTCTATCAATGTTAAAATCTTAGCAAGCTGTTTGACCTGCTTTACTGACAAATCTTCAGCCAATTCCCGAACCTGCATAAATCGACTATCTTTGTTTATTGATTCATCCTCAGACTCCGAAGTCAAATCATGAAACTTTTGAGACCAATCCAAAGTTTCTACATCCTCCATCTCCACTCTTCCGTCTTCAAAGCAATGAATAGAAACTTCTCTTAAAACTTTGATTTGATTCTGAACATTTTTTAATTCTTTGTTCAGTTCAGCTTTCAAAGTTTTTTCAGCAGTCAATTCTTTATCAAGCTCCTCAATCTCTTTCATTAAATTCTCTACCGCTTTTCCTCTTGATAGTATCTGCTGATAAATTCTTTCAAAAAAAAGTTTTTCTTCAGATAGTTTTCCGCCACAAACATTTCGCTTTTCTATGAGAGTTTTGCAGTTTTTTTCCATTGTTATTAGCCTACTTTTAAGCTCTTGTTCTTTGTCTAATAATTCATTTAATGTTGAAATCTCTGCCTTTTTCGCCGATTTGAAAATCTCAATTTGTTTTTGCTGTAATCCAGTTGATTTACTTTTTTCGTTTCTTTTCCGAGCTTTTTCATTTCTTTTCAACTCTCTTAACACGCAATCATAAAATTTTTTTGAAAAGTTTCTTTCTAATTGGCTCATAAATTCTTCCGCAGGCATTTGGCAATGCCGGCAAAAATCTTCTATGGTCCAACCTTTTTTTAAATTGTTTTTTAGCAATTTGTCATCAATTGTTCTCATTTTGTTCCTCCTGTTTTTCCCATTTGCTAATTTTTTCAATAATACCAGAAATCGTTTCCAATACCTTATCAAACTCTTCTTTTACTTCCTTCGGATTAATTGGTTCCTTTTTACATGATTCTTTTTTCTTCAATAGAATATAAGGCTTATGGGGTTCATATAGCAATTCCTCTCTGGAAACACCATTTGCATCTGCAATTGTTTGCAAATACTTATATAGCGTTACCGTTGATACGCCATGCTTCCGGGCAATCTTCTCATTCGACATACCTTCTTGCCTATCTGACATATACTCTTTTATCAGCCGATTTACTCGTTCTGATTTTCCTCTCATTAAAATGTCCTCCTTTTTGGTGAAATTTCATCACGTTTTTTTATAAGATATATCTTTATTGTATCATACTTCACATAAAATGTCAATAACGCCCGCTTTTCAAGAATAAAAAAGACCGTTATAACGGTCAATTTTTTCTATCTTGCTATTTAGATTAAACATTTTCCTTGATGTATTCAACAACATCACTTACAGCTACAACTTTTTCTGCATCTGTATCAGGGATTTCAATATCAAATTCTTCTTCTAAAGCCATAACCAATTCAACGATATCTAAAGAATCTGCTCCTAAATCATCAATAAAAGATGCTTCCATTGTTACTGCACTATCTGTTACTCCTAATTGTTCAACAATGATAGCTTTTACTTTTTCAAAAACTTCCTCACTGCTCATTTTTTATCCTCCTTTTTATTTTTAATTAATTTCAATTTTATAATCTAGTTTTATTATATGTTTTCACAAATGTCAAGTACTTATTTCATTTTTTTTGGAATTCCTCCATCATTTTTTCGACAACTTTACTTTTTACAAAATTTTCTGCCTGTTTTAACGTTGTATAAAATAAATATTCATCACTACTTCCATGTGCTTTTACAACTGGTTTTTTAACTCCTAAAAATAAGGCTCCACCATATTCTTTGTAATCTGTCATTTTCTTAAATTGGTTAATAGCAGGTAAGCATGGAACTGTTGCAATTGTTCTTAGTATATTTTTAGTTAGACTTTCTGTTAAACTTACCTTTACTAATTTTCCAACACCTTCTACAGTCTTCAAAAAAACATTTCCTGTGAACCCATCTGTTATAACGCTATCTACTTCACCAGAAAAACAATCTCTTCCTTCTACATTTCCAATGAAATTTAAGTTGTAATTTTCAGCATTTTCTTTTAATAAGGTATAGGTTTCTTTCATCAAATCATTACCCTTAGTTTCTTCTGTACCAATATTAAGCAAGCCAATACGTGGATTTTCTAAACCTAAAGTATTTTTTAAATAAATATTTGACATTTGTGCAAATTGTATTAAATTAAGTGGTTTACAATTTGTATTGGCTCCTGCATCCATTAGCAAAAATTTTCCATGATGTGCTGGCAAGATTGGAGCAATTGCAGGTCTATCAATACCTTTAATGCGTCCAACCAATAACGTTGCACCTGTCAAAAGAGCACCTGAATTTCCTGCAGAAATAAATACATCCCCTTCTCCATTTTTTAGCATATTAAATCCAACAACCATCGAAGAATCTTTCTTTCCTCGAATAGCTTGCGTTGGAATGTCTTCCATTTCAATTTTTTCCGTCGTATGACGAATGATAATTTTATTTGAAACTTCACTTATCTTCTCTTTTCCATAAAATTTCTTCACTTTTTGGTTAATGACATTTTCGTCACCTGTCAAAATAATATCAGCTTCAATTTCCTTTGCTGCTTGAACAGCTCCCTTTATATTGGCATCTGGAGCGTTATCACCACCCATTGCATCTAAAATGATTTTCATGTCTTTTGTTCCTCCCAAGATTATTTTATTAGTGTTTTGTTTAGACATTACTATTTTATTATAAATTATGAAAAAATCAAGTGTTTTTTTTTGATTTTGTGAAAAATCTAATAATATATGCCATTCTCACTCTCTTGACAATTTTATGTAAATATATATGTGTGTATTTTGCACAAACATATCTACTTTGGTCTGGGGTAGATTTTGAAACTCGTTAACCTTGAATTTAATTTATAAGAGGTTGATTATTATGAAAAAACAAAAAAAAGAACTTTTAAAAAATGTTGGACTTATTATGTTATCCGTTCTATGCATTTCATTACTTGCAATGATGGCAATTACGGATACACTAAATACTTCTGGAAATTATACAATTACTGACTCAGACGGTGTAGTAACCAAAGGTTATGCCTTTGATTCAGAAACAGTTGCTCTTAAACATCCAATAGAGATTACGAGTGATAAAGCCACTGTCTATTTGTGTAATCAGTACACCAGCGAAACAACAACTATTAAATCTGGGCATAGTTATGTTCTTCATACAATAACAGGAATATACTCCAAAGAATCTTGGATTATGGTGGTAGTATTACCACCATAAAGAAGTATTTCTCCAGACCACAAAAAACGACTCACAAGAGTCGTTTTTTGTTATATTTAAATTATCTATTACTCAACAATATCAGAAACAACACCAGAACCTACTGTTCTACCACCTTCACGGATAGCGAATCTTAGTCCTTTTTCGATTGCGATTGGTGTGATTAATTCGATTGTCATAGCAATGTTTTCACCTGGCATAACCATTTCTGTTCCTGCAGGTAATTCAATAACACCTGTAACGTCTGTTGTTCTGAAATAGAATTGTGGTCTATATCCATTGAAGAATGGAGTATGTCTTCCACCTTCTTCTTTTTTCAAGATGTAAACTTCTGATTTGAATTTTGTATGAGGATTGATTGTTCCTGGTTTTGCAATAACTTGACCTCTTTCGATATCTTTTCTGTCAATACCTCTTAAAAGAAGACCAATGTTGTCACCGGGCGGGGAGTGTACCAACTGAACTGTTTTTGAATAAGCCGGACGTATTG
>CANBLA010000029.1 GCA_947369305.1 uncultured Clostridia bacterium | reverse complement strand
CACACACACACACACACACACACACACACACACACATACACACACACACATACACCCATGCAGACACCCACACACTTAATAAAATTTTTTATAAAATAAAGTAATATGATAAATGAAATTTATGAATAAAAAATTAATAAAGTAAGAACTGAGATGTGTATTAATAAATAATAAATATATTTTATACACATAAAACAAGTAACTAGATAATAAAAAAGGCTTGTAGAAAATCTGTAATTAAAAAAATTTGATAAATTACTAGTTAAAAAGATTAAGTAGAAAAAAATTAGTAAGAATAAGGGGGGATATAAATATAATTATATAAAATAATAATAAATCACAAAAGAAACATAAAAAATAGACAAATAAATTATTAGTAAAAATTAGAAATGACTTATTAACTTATTTCTTTATGGGAAATAACAAAAAACGATAAATAAAGCTAATAGAAAAAAGATAAACATAATAAAAAATATCTTATTGCCTAAATGACAAAACAATACAAGCGATTAAATTTAATATACTTCTAATATGTTAATAATTTATTAAAGAAATGAGAATAAAGTGTTAAATAAAAGTAAAAAAATGATAAAAATCAGGAAACTGAACAATAAAAGTTAATTGATAGTTATATATATAAACACTAAGTATAAAAATATTAAATAATAGATAAAACCCTAAAAGAAAAAAATATTAAATACTAAAATAAATTAAAATTAAATAATTATCAATAAAAATTAAAGAACTTAATATATTAAAAATATATTATAAACCATAAAAAAGTTTATAATTAATTATTTATTAAACTAGAAAATTTAATTAAACTTAATAAATAAATAATAAAAACAAAATTAAAACCATAAAATAATACATAAAAGATAAAATAAACAGTAAATTAAATAAAAAGATAAAAAATTTAAGATGGAATAATAATTATTAAAAATAACAAAATAAAATATAAATTTTAATAAATATTGAAACAATAAATTTTAAATAGAATAGTATTTGAAGTTAAGAGAATAAATAGTATAATATATAAATTAAAAATTAAGTGAAAAGTGTAAATAAATAATAAATACAACAATAATAATAAATTTTAAAATAATACAAATAAAAAGTATAAGTAAATAAAATAATTTAATACTATAAAAATGAATAGATATATAATTAAGATACAAGATTATAGTGTTAAAAAATAAAAAAATTTACAATAAAATGCAAACAAAGCAGCAAAGTAATTAATTAATGAACAAAAAATCAAAAAAATTACAGAATGTATTTAGAGCTATATAAAATTTATAAAAAGTCAAGATGAACATAATGACAATTAACATCATTATTAAATCATATTATAAAATATAAAAATAAACTATATAACATGGGAAATAAGAAGAGAGTAAATATAATCTATAAAACAAAAAAAGACTACATAACACAATAAAGATGGTTGGCTTTTTGACAATAATTAAAAAATAATTTATGAATTTAAATATAGAATATAAGGCAAAATTTTAGAAAAAAATATATAAAAATTACAAAATTGACAAAAATTTAGCATAGATTTTATCTTGTGGAAAGACAAAAAAATTTTTTAATGTACAGATTGGGAAGAATAAAAAACTAACTAGAATAGTCTAGTTAGTTCAATCATTTTTAATTAATTTTTTCTTCGGTTCTATTTTTATTAGAAATATTTTCAATTTCGATTGCCTTTTTTCGATTATTTTTTTCTTTTAAATTATCTTTTGCAACAGTTAATAATAATTTAATTCGATTTGTTTGGTTTGTTTTACTGCTACCCGGATCATAATCAATAGGAGCAATATTTGCATAAGGATATTTTTCTCGAATTGTTTTTATAACACCTTTTCCAACAACATGATTTGGTAAACAAGCAAATGGCTGAATACAAACAATATTTGGAATTCCATGCTCAATATATTCTACCATTTCTGCTGTTAAAAACCAACCTTCTCCAGTTTGATTTCCAATTGATAAAATATCTTTTACTTTACTTTCCAGTTCCCAAATATTACAAGGCAATAAATAATCCTTTTTTGAATTTTTCAAAGCAGTTATATTATCTTTTTCAAAAAGTTCAATTAATTTTAATACAATTTTGAAAATAGTCGATTTTGTCTTGTCTGTATTTAATAAAGTATTATTTGTAATTTTATGAGTACAAATAAATTTCAAAAATCCCATAAAATCTGGAGAGATAACTTCTGCCCCTTCTTTTTCTAAAATATCAACAATATAATTATTACCAAAAGGATGATATTTAATCAAAACTTCACCAACAATCCCTACTTTTGGTTTTTCTATAGATAAATCAAGTTTGATATTTTCAAAATCCTCCACAATTTCGTAAATACTTTTTTTAAAAGCCGACATATTAGAATTTGCAACTAATTCTTTGCATTTTTCCATCCAATACTCAAACTTTTCTTGTGTCTCACCTTTACAGATTTCATAGGCTCTATTTTTGTAAAGCAATTTCTGCAACAAATCACCGTACAAAACACCTTTTAACATTTTTTCAATCATTTTTACGTTGATTTTAAAACCATTTGCCTTTTCCATTCCCACAATATTAAATGAAACAACTGGAATATTTGGATAACCAGCATCTTTTAATGCCTTTCGAATAAATCCTATATAATTTGTTGCTCTACAACCACCACCTGTTTGAGACATGATTAATGCAGTTTTATTCACATCATATTTACCGCTTTCTAAAGCTTCAATCATTTGTCCAGTTGTTAAAATTGATGGGTAGCAAGCATCATTATTAACATATTTTAAGCCAGTTTCAATAGTGTGCTCAGTACAATCCTTTAACAATTTTAAGTTATAGCCCAAAGATTGTAAAGCGCTTTCCATTAGTTCGAAATGAATGGGAGCCATTTGTGGGCACAAAATCGTATAACCTTGTTCTTTCATATCTTTCGTGAAGAATTTTTTATCAATTTCGTAAATTCCTAATTTTTCGGGCGATTTTTTTGTCGCAATGCGTTTATTCATACTAGCTAAAAGCGAGCGAACGCGAATACGAATAGCACCTAGATTATTAATCTCATCAATTTTGATAAGTGTATACATATTATCATAACTTTTCAAAATTTCCTCAACTTGATCTGTCGTAACTGCATCAACACCGCAACCGAAGGAATTTAGTTGAATCATTTCCAAATTATCGTTTTTTCCAACAAAATCAGCAGCAGCATATAATCTAGAATGATAAACCCATTGATTTACAACACGAATTGGTTTCTTTATGTTGCCTTGATTTTCAATACTATCTTCTGACAACACACACAAACCAAGTGATGTAATAAGAGTGTCAATGCCATGATTAATTTCTGGATCAACATGATATGGACGTCCTGCCAAAACGATTCCACGCAAATCATTTTTTTTCATATATTGCAAAACTTCATTTCCTTTATTTCGAACATCTTGTTTATATTTTTGATACTCTATTTCTGCTTTTTCAGCAGCCATTTTTAGTTCCGATTTGCTAAATTTATATTCCTTAAATTCTTCCAAAGATGAAATAATTTTCACTAAATTTTTTGTATTATCAATTGGCAAAAAAGGATTTAAATATTTAATATTTTTCAATTGTTCTATATTATTTTTAATTACCTCTGAATAGGAAATTACAATTGGACAATTATAATGATTATCTGCTACCTCATGTTCCTTTCTTGAATATGGAATACACGGATAAAATATTGTTTTAATACCTTGTTCAATCAAACTTTCAATATGTCCATGAGCCAATTTTGCTGGATAACAAACCGATTCGGAAGGCATAGATTCCATTCCTTTTTCATATGTTTTTCGATTACTTTTTTCCGAAATAAGCACACGAAAGCCCAGATTTGTCAAAAATGTAAACCAAAATGGGTAATCTTCATACATATTTAAAACTCTAGGAATACCAATTGTCCCACGTTTTGCTTCAGATTCTTCTAATGGTTTATAATTAAACAATCTTTCATATTTATATTGATAAAGATTTGGCAAAATTTGTTTTTTAGAAAGTTCTCCACTTCCTTTTTCACAACGGTTTCCCGAGATAAATTTTTTTCCATTATCAAACTTATTAATTGTAAGCAAACAATGATTTTCGCAAGATTGACAACGTGTGTGAGTAACTTCTATATTTAATTTATCTAATTCATCTGCCTTCAAAATAGTGGAATGATATTCCATATCCATATTGGAAATGAATTGTTCTTTGGCAAGAAGAGCCATTCCATAAGCGCCCATCAATCCAGCGATATTTGGTCTAATAACTTCTCGTCCAACAATGCTTTCAAAGCTACGAAGTACAGCATCGTTATAAAATGTTCCGCCTTGTACTACAATATGTTCTCCTAAAGTTTTAACATCTCTAACTTTCATCACTTTCTGAATTGCATTTTTGATAATAGAATACGAAAGTCCGCTTGATATATCCCCAACTGATGCGCCTTCTTTTTGAGCCTGTTTGATTTTCGAATTCATAAATACTGTACAACGCGAACCCAAATCCACTGGTGCTTTAGAATTTAAAGCTTCTTTAACAAATTCTTCAATCGTAATCCCCAGACTTTTAGCGAATGTTTCCAAGAAAGAACCACAGCCAGATGAACAAGCTTCATTCAGCATAATATTATCAATAGTATTATTTTTGATTTTTATGTATTTCATATCTTGTCCACCAATATCAATAATACTAGACACTTCTGGCTCAAATTCTTTAGCAGCAGTATAATGAGCAATTGTTTCGATTTCATTTAAATCAATATTTAAGCCAGTTTGAATTAATTTTTCACCATAACCAGTAACTCCACTAAAGCGTAATTTAGCAGTTTCTGGTAAAACTTTGTACATTTCTTTTAGCATTTCAATTACAGAAGTAAGTGGGTTTCCATTGTTATTATGATACAAAGAATATAGAATTTCGTTTTCTTCATTAATTAACACCAATTTGGTCGTTGTAGAACCAGCATCAATGCCAAGATAGCAATTTCCAGAAAAATTTTCTAAAGAAACTTGGTTGACTGTATGTTTTGCATGTCTTTGTTTAAAATTTTCATAATCTTGTTTGGTTTCAAACAAAGCTGGCAAAGGCTTACTTTCGGTATAGTTAGCTTTTTCAAAATTTTTTAAATTAGTCTCTAATATTTTAGTAGAAATCAATTCTGTTTCCAAAGAAGATAAAGCAGCTCCTGTTGCAACTAACAAATGAGCATTTTCTGGAACAATGATTTCATCGTTTTTCAAATTAAGTGTCTCAATAAAACGTCTACGAAGTTCAGGTAAGTAACTAAGTGGTCCCCCTAAAAACGCAACTTTTCCACGAATAGGTCTACCACAAGCAAGTCCAGAAATTGTTTGATTGACAACTGCTTGAAAAATAGAAACCGCAATATCTTCTTTAGCAGCACCTTCATTAATCAAAGGCTGAATATCAGTTTTGGCGAAAACGCCACAACGTGACGCAATTGGATAAATAGTTTGATAGCCTTTGGCAAGTTCATTCAAACCAGCTGTATCAGTATTTAGTAAAGATGCCATTTGGTCCAAAAATGCACCTGTCCCACCAGCACAAGTTCCATTCATACGTTGTTCAATAAATTTATCAAAATAGATAATTTTTGCATCTTCACCGCCAAGTTCAATTACTACATCTGTTTCTGGAATCAAATTTTCTACAGCTTTTTTACAAGCAATTACTTCTTGAACAAAAGCGATATTTAATAAACGCGAAATTTCCAGAGCACCAGAACCAGTAAGAGATATTGTAAATTCAGCATTTGGATAATCTTTTATAAATTTTAATAATACTTCAGATAGTGTTTTTTTTGTATCTGAAAAATGTCTTGTATAGCTCGAATATAATGGTTTTAGGTTTTCTTCTAATACCATTATTTTGATTGTTGTAGAACCAATGTCAAGACCAACGTGTAATTTGTTTTTCATTTTGTACACCTTCTTTTAAATATATATAAAAAACCTTTTTACATAACTATATCTTATAATGTTTGTCGCAATTTGTCAATTGGTAAATTTAAAGAAATATGGGGAAAGTTGGAGAAATTCGGTTTCTAGATATAAAGTAGGTGATCTGGAGTTGGTTGTATTTTTAAGCTAATTAAGCATTTTTAAAGAGGAAGATTTTGTTCAATTAAATGAAATCTTCCTCTCCTTTTTTTACATCTTCAAAACATATCTCAAAATAAACCAATAATGACTCGCGCTTCCAAGCATAACAAATATATGAAAAATTTCATGAAAACCAAAGTCTTTCCATTTGGTTTTTGGTAGTTTTAACCAATAAATAATTCCACCAATGGTATAAAAAATACCACAAGCCACAAGCCACCAAATGCCATTTAATAAATTTGCATCTTTTAAAGTTGTCACAATCGGATAGATAGCCACAATACCCATCCATCCCATGATTAAGTAGATACTTGTTGTTAAAGCACGAGGAGCTTTTATCCAAATGGATGAAAAAATCGTTCCTAAAATGGCAAATCCCCATAAAATTCCGAAAATACTCCATCCCCAAGGACCGCGTAATGGACCAAGACAAATGGGTGTATAGCTTGAGGCAATTAAAATATAAATCATAATATGGTCAAATTTTCGAAATACATTAATACCTTTTTGACTGATATTTAGCCAATGATAAAGTGTGCTAAATAAATATAATAAAAATAATCCAATTCCAAAGATGGTAAAAGATACTACATCATAACCATCTCCCCAAATGGATGCAAATACGATTAAAACGACCATTCCAGCAAGTGCCATTACAGCACCGATACAGTGTGTTAAACCACTTGTAAAATCTCTAACTTTTGCCATAAAAAATCCTTTCTATGTTTTATTTGTTTCTTATATAATAGTATATTTTTACGGATTTGTCAATACAAATAATATAAAAAAACATATCATATGGTTTTAAAAACTATATTCGACAAAATTCGTAATAAAATTGACTAGCATAAATGGTACAGACTTTGAATATTATTAGCAAGAAAGGATGGGCTAATTATGAAAAAGTGGATTGTGATTATTTTAGTAATATTAGCGGTGCTAATATGTGGAATTTTATTATTTAATACAAATGTTGAAGTGGAATATGTTCCAGAAACTGAAATTGAAGAGGTAGATTTGCGAAAAACAATGATTACGTTGTATTTCCAAAATGCAGAAAATAAAGAATTACAAAAGGAAAGTCGATTAATTGATTCGAAAGAGTTGCTATTGGATCCATATGCAGAATTATTAAATATGTTGGTAGAAGGTCCACAAAGTGATTTTTTGAAGAAAACAATTCCAGAAGGAACAAAGTTACTTGGGGTCGAATTAATGGGAAATTGTTTACAAATTAACTTTTCAAATGAATTTATTGATAATGCTTCAAGTGATGAAAATGAGAGAAAAAATTGTGTGTATTCAATTGTAAATACAGTAACAGAATTAAATGAAGTAAATTCAATTAAAATTTTGATTAATGGAAAAGAGACAAACGGATTTGAAGAAATAGGATTAGACTTCTCAGTAGAAATTCAAAAGATGAAATAACTTGTTATTTAAATAATCAATAAAAAAGCTATACTTTTGTGAAATGTAGCTTTTTTATTGAAATTATTTAAGATATATAGTATAATAATATATTATATAAGAAGAAAGTAGAGAAATGAAGTTAAAAGAAAATGAAAGAATAGATGATTTACAATATAAAGATTTGAAATTAATTCAAAATAAAAATGGATTTTGTTTTGGTGTGGATAGTGTGCTTCTTGCGGATTTTTCAAAGGAGATAAAGCCCAATAGTGTAGTTGTGGATATTGGAACTGGAACGGGAATTGTGGGATTATTATTGTGTGCAAAAACGAATTTGCAGAAAATTTATGGTGTGGAAATTCAAAAAGAAGTTGCTGAAATGGCTAGAAGAAGTGTGGAATTGAACCATTTGGAAGGCAAATTTGAAATTATAAATTGTGATGTTAATCAAATTTTTGATTGTTTAAAGCCAAATTCAATGGATAGTATTGTCACAAATCCTCCTTATAAAGAGGTAAATACTGGTGTTCGAAATGAGAATGAAAAGCAAAGTATTTCAAGACATGAAGTAAAATGTACCTTAGAGGATATTGTTAAAAAAAGCGCCGAATTGTTAAAAGATAGAGGTGAATTTTATATGGTGCATCGAGCAGAAAGGCTTGTAGATATTATGTGTATTTTGCGAAAATATCGTTTGGAACCGAAAAATGTCAGATTTGTGCATTCAAGGCAAAATGAAAAACCTCATTTAATATTGGTAAAAGCAGTAAAATATGCGAATCCATTTTTAAAAATAGACAAGCCACTTGTGATTTTTGATGAAGAAGGGAATTATACGGAGGAAATTAATAAAATTTATGGGAGGAATACATCATGCAAGGAAAATTATATTTAGTGGCAACACCAATTGGAAATTTAGAAGACATAACACTTAGAGCTTTACGCATTTTGAAAGAAGTGGATTTGATTGCTGCAGAGGACACAAGGCATACGCTTAAATTATTAAATCATTTTGAAATTTCGAAACCGCTAATTAGTTATTATAAACAAAACGAATCCACAAGAAGTGCGGAACTTGTGGAAAAGTTAAAAATTGGAAAAAATATAGCCATTGTTTCTGACGCAGGAACACCGGGAATTTCAGATCCGGGTGAACAAATTGTGAAATGTTGTATACAAGCAAATATTGAAGTAGTACCAATTCCGGGAGCATGTGCATTGGTTAATGCTTTGATTTGTTCTGGAATTACAACAAGAGAATTTTGTTTCTTAGGATTTTTATCAGCTGTGAAAAAAGAGCGAAGAGAAAAATTAGAAGAATTAAAATATGAAACCAAAACGTTAATTTTTTATGAAGCACCACATAAATTAAAAAATACTTTAGAAGAAATGTTGCAGATTTTTGGTGATCGAGAGATTGTTTTAGCACGTGAACTTACAAAAATGCATGAGGAATTTATTCGAGGAAACTTATCTGATATTTTGGAAAATATAGACACACCAAAAGGGGAATTTGTCATAATTGTGGATGGAAATTCTGAATCAAAAAAAGATGTGGAAATTAAAAGAATAAATCAAATGACTTTGGAGGAACAGTATAAATTTTATGAAAATCAAGGATTATCAAAAAAAGACATTATTAAACAAATTGCGAAAGATAGAGGTATGAATAAGAATGAAATTTATCAGAATTTTCTGGAAAAATAAATTAAAAAAAGTGAGTTTTTCTCACTTTTTATAATTTATAAGTAAATTTAAAAGAATAATAATTTTTCTTTTCAAAACGAACCGTAATACCTTCTGATTTTGCAAAATTGTCACAAGCAAATTTGACAGATTGTGCACTACAAGAAGTGTTAAATTCGTAATAATTTGAATCAGAAGGTAATAAATATAAAACAGAACCATTACTATCTTTTTTGATAACGACTTCAATTGTGTAACCATTTTCTGTATTTAAAAGTTCTGTTGAAGTGTTTAAAAATATATTTTTAAGTTCGTTCCAAAAATTTTTTGCACCTTCAATCATTTGTCTTTCTTGCAATTTTAATACACGAGCATCTAGTTTTTCTTTTAATGTAGCCATAAAAACCTCCTTTGGTAAATAGAAATTATATAAGCTATTATAAAATAAAATTTGTAAAATGTAAATAGATTTTCTATAAAATTTTAAAAAAACTTCACAAAAAAATCATAAAAATTTTTAAGTATTTATATAATGAATAAAGAGGTAAAATATGATTAATACAATATGGTGTTTTTTTATTATAATTTCGGTTGTGTTTTCTTTTATAAATGGAAATTTGGAAAGCATAAATGAAAGTATAT
>CANBLA010000028.1 GCA_947369305.1 uncultured Clostridia bacterium | reverse complement strand
ATTAATCTTTTAAAACTATGTGTGTGTGTGTGTGTGTGTGTGTGTGTGTGTGTGTACTCTTGCAACGCTTTTAGCGTTTTTTCTATTTCGTTTGTTTTCATCTTTTTTCTCCTTGCTTTTATTATATTCTAAACTTGAATGTTTGGCAAGGGATTTTTTTGATTTTATATAAAATTTATTCATCTTCCAAATAATCACTTGGTATCACATCAGTATCATAATCAATTTCGATATTAGTTATTTTCTCTGGTGTTACTCTTTCTTGCTTTTGTTCCTCTTTCTTCTCTTCTTTTTCTTTGATTTTGATATCTATATTTTTATCAATCACTGTATTAATTCTTTGCATCAAATCTGGTACATAATCGATTAATTTATCAATTGCAGATGTGTGCTCAATTGGTAATACTTTAATTGAATCCTGCATAACTACAATAAATGCTACTGGACTAATGCTTACTGCTGCACCACTTCCGCCTCCAAATGGTAAACGATATTTAGCTTCTTCTTCCTTATCTTTTTTCTTATATTCATTTACGGTTTCACTATTAAATTCGCTTCCACCTGCAGCAAATCCAAAACACACTTTTGATATTGGTATAATTACCATATTATTTGTTGTTTCAATTGCTTCACCAATAATGGTATTAACATCCACCATATCTTTGATACTATTCATTGCAGTTTTCATAAGTCCTTCAATTGGATGACTATCATTCATATTTTTCACGCTCACTTTCTTTAAATCTCAAAACTATTATTTGCCAAAAATATATTTTTATACAAAATAAACTAAATTTTGATTAGAACCTCTTTTTTATGCAAATTATTTTCTTTTTTGTATTTCATAAATTTATTTTTAGACATCCAAGTTCGTATAATATTGAAAGTTTTTATCGAGATTTGAGTTGAAAGTTGAAAACTTAGTGAATTCATATTGTATACTGGTATGATTTTGTAATATGTGTTTTTTATATTTATATGATTTTGATTTTTAGCAAATAAAATACTTAACAATGTTGAAATTGCAAATACTAAAAAAACCGTAACTAACATATCTTCACTACCTATTTTTAGCTGTAAATTTAGAGTATTTAACTTTACATTGAGTGATTTTAAGATTTTTGCTAAGGAAATTTCTTTTAAAAATTTTACACTATGTTTTTCAATTTTTAATGTTTGATAAGGAATTCGAAAAAATAAAAAATGAATTCCTTTTTCTGTTAATGTTATACCTATTATTTTAAAAAAACCAAATAAGTAAAATCCAAATTTCATTTTAAATCTAATTTTGAAACTATTTTCATCTTTATTCAAATATTGCATATTTATTTTAATTTTTGATGTTAAAATAAGGATTGCTAAAATAAAAAAAATACTAATTAATATCTTCATATCTTTTCTCCTAAATATTAGTAGTATTTTTTTCCATTTTTTCATTATTTATACAAAAAGTAAAATTCGTACAATATCTTTGCACATATTGTACGAATTTTATGCTAATTTCTTAAGTACATACTTTAAATTTCCCTCTCTTCATTCTTTCTTTTCGACACTACAATATCTCCAAAAAGTTCTTCCTGCATTGTGTTAATTTTATTTCTTCTACTTAATTCTAAAACACCAGAAAATGCCGTAACTACCTCTGCTTTTGGCTTTTCTTTTAAAGAAAATAAGGTATTGAACACAAACTTGGGTTTTCGAATAAGTTCTCTAAAAATATCCTTCACTTTGTCAGAAACAGAATACACATCATGAACTGCAATTTTTTCAATATTTTGAGCATTTTCATTTTTCTTTGCTTCTTCTTTTTCTAACAACTTTGAATATGCTTTTACGATATTCTCAAGTGTATATTTTTTCTCAATTGTCTGTTTAGGAAGCTCAATATTCTCTGAAAACTTATGAACTCTACCAGAATAAATTGCAATTCTTTCTTTAAACACTTTACTGATTTCTTTAAATTTTTTATACTCAATAATTCGATTTAAAAGTTCTTCTTCTGTAAGTTCTGCTTCATCGTCATTTTCTTTAGGAAGTAAACCTTTTGATTTGATTAATATTAGAGTTGATGCCATAACCAAAAATTCACTTGCCACTTCTAAATTTAATTTTTTCTGTTCCTGCAAATATTCGATATACTGATCTGCTACTTTGGAGATCTCGATTTCATAAATATCCATTTTATTTTTATCGATTAAATAGCATAACAAATCAAGTGGTCCTTCAAAATTCTCTAACCTTAATTCATATTTTTTTGTTTCTAGTGATATGATTTTGTTCATTTTATTCTCCTATAAGTTTGGTAATTGGTGTTCTGGTAAACCAATTTATTTTCAATCGATTACGAATTGCCCTAACAGATTTGTTCTATTATTTCTTGTCTATATCCTTTTTTATACAAAAATTCCCTAACAGTATTTTCATCGAAATTTTGAATTTTTTTATCCCAGATTTTCTGAGCAGAATTTATTTCATATTCCAAAAGTTCACTCTCATACCTTTCAAAATATTCATCTATCAGCTTTTTGTTTACTCCTTTTTGACATAATTTATAACGAATTTCTTTGAGTGACAAGCTTTTCAAATTCTTAAATTCTTGTATACTTCTTGCCACATAATCCAAATCATCTATATATTTCAATTCTTTCAAATATTGAATTGCTTCTTCAACAGCATTCTCATCTTCTTCACAAAATTTTTGTCTAACTTCCTGCTCTGTCCTTTTTTTATATAAAATATATTTGAGCATCCTACCTCTCAATTTATCTTGTTTTTCAGCCTCTTCAAAATTTTCCATATAATTCATAAAATTACTTCCACTCTCTTCTTAGATTGATTTCTTCTTTCTGTTTAAATGCTTGTAATAAATCAATGTTTTCCGCTACACACAATGCCAATAAATAATTAAAAACATCTGCAATCTCATTGCCTAGATTAGGCGTTTTGTCTGCATTTCGGTCTAATTTTACCTTCGTCGTTTTTCGAACTTCTTTTGCCAACTCTCCCAACTCTTCTGTTAAAAGCATCAAGATATCTTGGGGAGTTTCTTCCTCAAATCCTCTTGCCATAATCATTTTTTTGGCATATTCTTGTATTTCTTTTAGAGAACTATTTTCATTTAAACAATTCCACTCTTTTTGTAAATCGATTTCCATTTTTATTCCTCTATTTCTTCTTCACCATTTTTAGTATCTTCATCTAATAAATTTTCAAATGCTTTTGCAAAATTGTCTCTTACTTTTTTTTCAACTTCTTCCATCATAGCTGGATTTTCCACTAAATATTTTTTTACATTTTCTCTTCCTTGTCCAATTTTATCTCCATTGTAACTAAACCATGATCCTGCTTTTTCTATAATATCAAGGTTTACTGCCATATCTAATATATTTCCTGCTTTTGAAATTCCTTGTCCATAAACAATGTCAAATTCAGCCTCTCGAAATGGTGGAGCTACTTTATTTTTGATAACTTTTACTCTTGCTCTATTCCCTACTACCTCACCATCTTGCTTAATATTTTCAATTTTTCGAATGTCCATTCGAACTGATGCATAAAATTTCAAAGCTCTACCACCAGTTGTTGTTTCTGGATTTCCAAACATAACACCAATTTTTTCTCTTAATTGATTAATAAAGATAATAACTGTTTTGGTTTTATTCACCGCTCCTGCCAACTTTCTTAATGCTTGCGACATAAGTCTTGCTTGTAATCCCATATGAGAATCTCCCATATCTCCGTCAATTTCAGCCTTTGGTACAAGGGCTGCTACAGAATCAACAACAATTACATCTAGTGCTCCACTTCTTACTAAAGCTTCTGTAATTTCTAATGCTTGTTCACCTGTATCTGGTTGTGATACAATTAGATTATCCACATCAACTCCAATTTTTTTAGCATAAACTGGATCTAATGCATGCTCTGCATCAATAAATGCGGCATCTCCTCCCATTTTTTGTGCTTCGGATACAATATGTAACGCAAGTGTTGTTTTTCCAGATGATTCTGGTCCATATACTTCTATAATTCTACCTCGTGGCACACCACCAATTCCAAGTGCAATATCCAAACCTAATGCACCTGTTGGTATTGCCTCGACTTCCATGGCTTTATATTCTCCTAATTTCATAACGGAACCTTTTCCGAATTGTTTTTCTATTTGGCTCATAGCCATATCTAATGCTTTTCTTTTTTCTGAATTATCTCCCATTTCCATTTCCTCCTTCAAATATTTGTTCTATAAAACTTATGTTTGTTTCATTATATCTTAAAAAAATTTTTTGTCAATACTTTTTTGAAAATTTTTCAAAAATTTGTTCTCTATTGTCTGTACCACTTTTCAATATTGCCATATAAGTTAAAAGCATTTGCTTTGACGTTTCCGAGCAAGACTTTGGTTATAAATGACAACATCTGTGTTTCGATATAAGCCAATATATGGTACTTCTTCCAAATACATATCATATAATTTATTATAATTTTCATAAAGTGCATTTTCTTCTGATGTATTTGCAATCACATTCATAATTTGCACAACTTCTTCATTCGAATAATTCGCTAAATTCCCCTCTCCAAAAAAAGTTTTTAAACTCGGCGAATATCCACAAGTCATTCCTGTTAAAATCATATCAAAATTTTTATTTTCTAAACTTGACAAGTACGATTCATGATTTAATTGACGAACAGAAGCATTAATTCCTACATTAGCAAGTTGCGTTTTTATGTTTTCTGCTACTTTAAGACGTATTGCATCATTCCCATTAACACTGATTGAGAACGTTAATTCCATGGTTTTACCTTCCACTTTTTTACGCCATACATTATTTTTGTATTCCCAACCTGCTCCGCGCCAAAATTTGTGTTGCTTCTGCTGTATTTGGTTCTACATTTAAATCTTTGGTATATAACCAATTTCCCATATCCAGACTGAAATTAGAAGCAATATAACCAGCCCCCAAACAACTTGCTACAATGTTATTTTTATCAATGATTTTACTAAGTGCTTTTCGAACTGCTGTGTCAGAAAGTACTTCGCTTTGTGTGTTTAAGGCAATAAAATCATAATCTCTAGATTTATATTCAATTTTTTTATATCCAAGAGACCCAATATATTCTTGAACATTCGCAATCTTTACATCTACCATGTCAATTTCACCATTTTTAAAAGCATTATACAATTCACCCGCTGAGCCATATAAATTGACATTAATTTCCTTTGCCATTGGCTTTTTATCCACATTCCAATAATCTTTATTTTCAACTAATTTGATAATATTAGAATCCACACTTTCAATCTTAAAAAGACCTGTTCCAATTGGAGCAAAATTTTTCTCTGTTGTTGCAAAATCTTGTCCCTCATAATATTTTTCACTTAAAATAGGAAATGTTAACTGATATTCAAAAAAGTCTACTGGCTCAGATAATGTCATTTTTATTGTGTATTCATCAATATATTCTAAAGAAGCAACTTCTCTTACATTACTGGCGTATACTGTGTTAATTCCACTTTCTTTAATAATACTCATAGTAAATTTGACATCATTTGCTGTAAATTGGTTTCCATCTTGCCATAAAACACCCTTACGTAATTTAATGACATAGTTTAAATCATCTGTTTTCGCAATTTCTTCTGCTAGACAATACTTCATTTTATAAGATTCGTCTAATGTAACAAGTGGTTCATAAATCATTTTACTAATTTCTTGCACATTACGATTATTACTAAGATATGGATTAATCGAATCAAAATTACAAATGGCTAGCCTTAAATCTGTTTGAATTGTACTTACTGTGGAAGTTTGATCTAACGTCTGATGATTCTCTTTTTTATTATTCTGAAACATTTTATAGGTACCAAATCCAATCAAACTAATCACAATTATAATAAATAGATATTTTAAAATATTATTACCCAATTTAATCACCTGTTTTACACTATACATCATTCTGATAGAAGTTTCAAGAATTTTTGGATAAATTTTCATATTTTTTTTCAATGGGCATAAAATGAAAAAAAGACAAAAAGTAAAAGGATGGTAAATATGTTTGTTTGTAATATTAAAGTAAGCAGAACGAAATTTTTTAAAGGAATCTTAGCAATTATGGCAATTGTTTGTATGGCTTTGGCTGGTATGGGAATTTTTAAAATGTATCATTCCAATCATGAAGTTGAATTTTTCAATCGGAGATTGTATGCCTTCGAATGAAATTGCCTATTTGACAGATGAAAATTATACAAATATCTTAAAGGAAGTACACGAAAATTTAGATACTTATATTGGGCAAAAAATTTGCTATACTGGCTATGTTTACAGAGTTCCAGAAATTGAAGAAAATCAATTTATCTTAGCTCGAGATATGCAACTCCAAAACACCAATCAAACCGTTATTGTAGGATTTTTATGCACACTTGATAATGCCAAAGATTATGATACATATGGTTGGGTGAAAATTACAGGAAGCATTGAAAAAGGCTACTATTTTGGTGATATTCCCTGCATCAAGATTTCGGAAATTGAAAAAACTCAAGAACCTGAGCATTGTGTCGTTCCTGCTCCAGATGAAAATTTTATTGAAACTTCGGTAATTTATTAAAATAAAACCACATTAGATACTTACACAAGTGTATTTGAAAAATTTAACAAAGATGAAAACGAGAAATATAATTCTTATATGAAAGAGAATGGATTCTAAAAATGCTATTACATTAATTTCAAACTAAAAACTCTACAATGTACTGATATTTCAGCATTGTAGAGTTTTACTATTTGGTGCCGTAACTAGACACATATAAGCAAAATATTACTCCCTTGTATGGGACATTTTAGCCGATTTATTTAAATTTAGTTTAACATACCCCACTTAATTTTGCAATACTTAAATTAAAAAATTTACAAAAATCGAAGATACTGTTTTCTTTATTATATTTTTTGAAAAAAGTAAAGTGCATAAGTTTGGTACATTTTAACTTACACACTTTATTTTACACTATCAAATTATATTTTTATGAATATATGTTCATAACTTTTTTATATAAATCTATGCTTTTTTCATAATCCTCTTCATTTAATAAATGATATGGTTCATTATTCAATGTAATAACATTTTCAATATTAAACTCTGGATACATATCTTTTTTAAATTCAATTGTAGATATAATTATTTGAGAATCTGTATCTACATTGTTCAATATATATTTAAACATTTTAGAGATGTTTTCGTTATCTAATTCCGCATTATTTGGACTATCAAAAACAATTGGAAAGTTTATTGCATTAGCATTAAACTTATTTTTTACTTTTAGAAGTGATAAATACCAAGCTATTGTCGAAATTGGACGAGTACTTCCTGTAATATCAAATGAATTATCAATCTTTTTCAAATTATTTGAATTTATTTCTTGTAATTCTAAATCTTCTTTACTTTTGCTCATTAAAGAAAAATATTCTTCATCTATATCCTTTTTTAATTTATTATATTCTTTAATTTTTTTATGAATTTCTTTTAGTTCTTTATCTAGTTCAAAATTTTTTTGGTTAATATCATACAAATCATTATTTAGTTTATTTCGCATTTCTATATACCCCTTGTGTTTTAATACATCTTGGATATCTGAATTTAATGTTTGAATCTTCTTATTATAATTATCTAATTCATTAATATATTCTTTATATTTCTCTTCTTGTATTTTAATGTTTCTTTTCAATTCACTCATTTGTGTCATCATTGATTGACTTATAAATAAATAATCATCATTTTTATCATAATATTTATAGCTAAATTCAAATGGCTCAATATGTGAATGACAATATGGACATTTTTCGTTATCATATTGTTTAAAGTTATTATCATTATCTTTTATATCTTTTTTTAATTCACCTAATAATGTTTCTAGTTCTAATTTACCATTCTCAAATTTGATAATCTTATTTTTAGTATCACTTAAATTCTTCACAATAGTTTCATATTCATTTTTTGTTAATGAAACTTCTTTTTCTAAAGATTCCATATTTAAAGCATAATCATTTCCAGTAAGCTCTGCATTTAATTTTTTTAACAATATTTCCATTGTTTTAATTTCAGTTTGATTGCTACTTATTAAATCACTAATTTCTTTTTGCTTTTTATCTAATTCATAATACTCTTGGTTAAAAACACCAAAATGTGATAATAAAGCATATTTCTTATAATGTGCATATTGTCCTAAATTTTTAAATGATGAAAAAGTAGTACAATTTAATCCAATTTGATCAACATAATTTAGTAAATACATATATGCTGGTGGTGTTATTTCTAATTGATTATTTCGATTTGGTAATTCAATATAAAAATTAAATATTTCCTTTAATTTTTCTGAGAGTTCCGTTCGATGATTAGTTTCAATAATCTCTTCAAATTTAGAATTTACCACTTTAAAATAATTATCTGCCCTAAGAAAATATAACTGTTCTTCATCTATACTTATATCAAGAATTGTAGTTTTATTTTGAAAGTCCCAACTAGATTCATAAAAGCAATCAGCACCTAAAGTACTATAAATGCTCTTCATTATTATAGATTTTCCCCTTTTATTTCCATTTTCTTTGCATGAAGTAATAAAATTTATTCCATCTTTTAATTTTGCGTGAAATGCTTTTCTTTCTTTTAAAGAAAAAATATATATATTATTTACTATTAATTTCATAATTAAAATTCTCCTTTACTTTTTCAAATGAGTAAATTACAAGAGTGTATATATCACTTTTAGTTAAATAAATTGGAAATTTGATACTTGAGTGGCTTTCTTTAAAATTCTTTGCATATTCGTCTAAAGAGATTTCTAATCCTTTTTCCATATCTTTATTAATAATGTTACAAATATCTTCAACAATATTTAACACTTTTTGATCTTTTCCACTAATTAAATTTTTTAATGATTTTGTACAACTCAATTGAAAAAGTGAATTACTTTTGGTGTTTTCTATTATTTGTTTATAACAATTTTCATATATTTCACTATTTTTTTCATAATGATAACCAATCATTTTCTCAAAATCTTTTTTGCTTATTCCTTTGTTATAATATAATTCATTAAAATTACATTTTTTCTCGTATTTAGCTTTAGAAATAGCTGTTGCTTTAATAGAATTAAACAAAACTGTAGGTTTGTTCATGTAACAATTTTTCTCTTTTTCATAAAATTTATTTAACTTTCCTATTAAAGTAGCTTCAAAATCATCAACACCAACATTGCGATATAAATAATAGATATTTTCTAAATTAATTTCTTTTTCATGTGTTTCATCTTTAAGATGCTGTATAATTTTTCCCTTTACATTTTCATCAATATTATCTAATAAAATTGCTTCATTAGGTTTAGAAACAAATTTATTATTTATAAGTGGCGCATTTGAAACAAGAAGCACTGATATATTTGAAGAAAAATCATTGTTTGAGATTTTATACATTTTTCCAATAATTGAATCTTTGTCTTTTTCCTTTTTTGTCAAAAAATTAATGTTATTAGGTTTTCCAGTATTATTTGTTTTTAACTGATAAAACTTTAAAATATCATTGTCATTACAATGTAATTCTATATCACATACATAGTCAAAAACAACAGTGTAATCATTTAGTATGTGATAATTGTCTATTAATAGCTCTATACCATACAATATTTCAAAATCGAATCTGTTCTTTGTTCTAGCACCTGACAAATCAAAAGGCAAATTTTCATACATATCCTTTATTTTCATACATCTTTCCTCCAAAATGCTTCTTCTTTACATTTATTATTCTATTTATATGCTGTATGTAAGCCAATTTGTTCTTTTGTATTTCTATTTATTTATCTATTAGAGTCCAACTTTCTATTTACTTTATTTGAAAATTTTATTTATAATGCCATTCTTCATATCATTGATATTATAAACATTATCCATTCTATCAAAAGTTTCTCTTAAGTTATTTCTAGCTGAAATCCATCCCATTCCATCTGTAAACCATACAAATTCAAATCCAACGACTTTTTCAGCCTCTTCCGCAATCATTTTATAACT
>CANBLA010000027.1 GCA_947369305.1 uncultured Clostridia bacterium | reverse complement strand
AAACCAAGTTTGATTGTAAATTTATTGGTAAAAATGGTAAAAAGGTTGAGCTTCATTCAAAAGAAGAAGTGGACAAGATTTTAGCAGATTTAGAAGGGGCAACTTATAAAGTTGTTGATATAAAAAAAGGTGAGAAAAAAAGAAACCCTGCACCTCCTTTTACAACTAGTACAATGCAACAAGAGGCATCTAGAAAATTAAATTTTGCGATTAAAAAAACTATGTCAGTAGCACAGCGGATTATACGAAGGAATTAAACTTCCTGAGAAAGGAACTACAGGACTTATTACTTACATGAGAACAGATTCTACTAGAATTTCAAATGAAGCAAGAGCGATTTCCAAAGAATATATTATAAGAGAATATGGAGAGAATTACTACGAAAACAGATTTTTTAAAACCAAAAGTGATGCACAAGATGCACACGAAGCAATCCGTCCAACTTATATCGAATTATCACCAGACAAAATCAAAGAGCATTTGACACCCGACCAATATAAATTGTATCGTTTAATTTATAATCGATTTATGGCAAGTCAAATGGCACCAGCTGTTTTTGATACATTAGCAGTTTCTATTAATGGAAATGATTACAATTTTAGAGCAAATGGTCAAACTTTAAAATTTAAAGGATTTATGACCCTTTATGTAGAAGGCGAGGATAAAAAGCAAGAAGAAGAGTTTACGCAAATCCCAGCATTAGAGGTGGGAGAAGAAGTAAAAAAAGAGAAGTTAGATCCAAAACAAAGTTTTACAGAACCACCACCACGTTATACTGAAGCCAGCTTAGTCAAAACATTAGAAGAAAAAGGGATTGGGAGACCAAGTACTTATGCTCCAACGATTACGACAATTTTGGCAAGACGTTATATTGAAAAAATTCAGAAACAATTAGCTCCAACAGATTTGGGAAAAATTGTCAATAAATTGTTGATTGAAAACTTTTCAGATGTTATTAATGTACAATTTACGGCTAAAATGGAAGAAGAATTTGATAAAATAGCAGAAGGAAATGAAAAATGGAAACAAGTGATTCGTCAGTTTTACACACCATTTGAACAAGTTGTGGAAAAAGTAGAAAAAGAATTAGAACATGTAAAACTAGAATATGAAGTTTCTGATGTACCTTGTGAAAAATGTGGCAAAATGATGGTTATTAAATATGGAAAGTATGGAAAATTTTTAGCATGTCCGGGGTATCCAGAATGTCAAA
Source organism: uncultured Clostridia bacterium (assembly GCA_947369305.1). The sequence continues at coordinate 8,843 of CANBLA010000027.1, read as the reverse complement.
ATGCGAAACCAATTATTGAGACAATTGATGTGCCTTGTCCAAAATGTGGTGCGGTTGTGCAAGTTCGAAAAACAAAGAAAAAACGTAACTATTATATTTGTGAAAACAATTTTGAAGGCAATGAAAAGCGTTGTGATTATATTTCTTGGAACAAGCCAAAACTTGGCGAAAAGTTTGTAGAAGGGGAAGATGTTTCGGAAATCGAAAAAGAGACGAAAAAGAAGACTGGAGCTAAGAAGACAGTTTCTAAGAAAAAGGCAACAACAAAGAAAAAAACAACAAAGAAGAAATAAAGGAAAAAATTATGCATGATATTTGGAACCCATGGCATGGATGTAAAAAAGTGAGTGAAGGCTGTGCACATTGTTATATGTATTTTTTAGACAGCATGCGTGAGCAGGAGGGGAGTCATATTTATAAAGTAAAAAATAAATTTAATTATCCCCTAAAGAAAAATCGAGATGGTTCATATAAAGTAAAAAGTGGTGAGCAAATTCACGTTTGTATGACCTCTGATTTTTTCTTAAAAGAGGCAGATTGCTGGCGAGAAGAAGCTTGGGAAATTATGAAAAAAAGAAGTGATGTCATTTTTATCTTGCTTACCAAACGTCCACAAAGAGTGGAAAAATGTTTACCTAAAGATTGGGGAGATGGTTGGGAAAATATCTTTTTTCATGTGACTTGTGAGAATCAAAAAAGGGCAGATGAAAGGATTCCGATTTTATTAGAGTTGCCATTTAAACATAAGGGAATTATGGTAGCGCCATTTATTGGAGAAATACAGATTGTTTCCTATTTAAAACAAAATCAAATTGAGCAAGTGACTGCAGGTGGTGAAAATTATGATGGAGCAAGACCACTTTATTATGAATGGGTAAAAAATTTATACGATGAATGCGTACAAAGTAATGTCACTTTTAATTTTTTTGAGACAGGAACGCGTTTTGTAAAAGATGGTAAATTATATGAAATAAAAGATAAAAAACTGAGAAGGGAAATGGCTTATAAATCTGGATTAAATTATATAGGTAAAAAGATTGATTTTAAATTGCAAATGCCACCATTGCAAATGGAGCTTTTTGGAAAAGATGTTATATGAAATTAGGAAGATAAGGAGATAAATGGATCATGAATGTAGCATTAGTTTTAGCATTTTTGTTTTATATTGGTAGTTCATTTGGCTGGATTTTAGAATTGTTTTTTAGGCGAATGATTACGAAAAAGTGGATTAATCCGGGATTTTTAACAGGACCGTATTTGCCAATCTATGGTGTGGGATTGTGTATGTTGTTTTTATTGTCTTTAGTTGATATGTCATTGGTTGAAAATCCATTATTACAAAATCTAGTTATTGTGATTTTTTTAGGGATTATATTGACATTGGTTGAATATATTTCAGGTATTATTTTTATCAAAGGCATGAAAGTAAAATTGTGGGATTATTCGAATATGTGGGGCAATATTGATGGGATTATTTGTCCTTTATATACTTTTTTCTGGTGTATATTGGGTGGAATTTATTATTTTTTCATTCAAAGCCATATGATTGATGCAGTTGTTTGGCTATCGAATAATTTGGCATTCTCGTTTGTGATTGGATTTTTCTTTGGAATTTTAACAATTGACTTAAGCCATTCGATGAATTTGGTTTTAAAAATTAAAAAGTTTGCAAAGGAAAATGATATTCTGGTCAAATTTGAAGAACTAAAAAAGAGTATTCGAGAAGAACAAGAGAAGCGAAGAGAGAAAATCAATTATTTATTTGCATTTAAAACAACAAAGCATTTGGCAGAAATGTTAGCAGAATATAAAGTAAAAGCAGAAGAGAAACTCATAAAAAGGAGAAATGAAAGATGAAAAATGAAAAAGGAATTACGTTAATGATACTTATTTCCACCATAGTAGTTATGTCCGTTATTGTAGGAACTATATCATATAGCTCAATTAACAGCATTAGAATGAGCAATTATTATAATATGTGTTCAGATATAGAATTGTTAGATGAGAAAATAGCATTGTATTATTTAGAACATAAAGGACAAGAAAATGCATTACCAGTTACAGATGAAAGTAAGAAAATTGAAGAATTGATTACTAATTATAGTGAAAATAATGTAAATTATAATCCCAATAATGAAGGAACTTTGTACAAAATTGATCTTACGAAATTAGATAATTTATCGTTAAGTAGAACTGGTTATTATATGGATAAACAAAGCCACACGATTTATTGTTCGCGTGGCGTAAAAGTGGATAAAGAATTGTATTTTACAGTTCCACTTGATTATGAAAAGATAGAAGAAACTTCTTAATCAATAAATCATTTTAATTCTACAATGGTAACACCATCCTCACCTTCACCAAAAGTACCTATACGGAAACTTTTGACATGAGGGTGTTTTTTTAAAAATTGGTGAATTCCCCTTTTCAAAGTACCAGTTCCTTTTCCATGCACAATTCGAATGGTAGATAATCCGTTTAGAATGCAATTATCTAAATATTTATCTACTACAAAACAAGCTTCCTCAATTGTTTGTCCAATGACATTGATTTCTGGTGATAAACTCGATACTTTAAAATCATGTTTTTGGTGTGAAGAAATCGTTTGTTTTTTTTGCACTTGTGTATTTAGTGCAAGATCGGAAATGTTGAAATAAGTTTTTATACTTCCGATTTGGACTTGAACAGTATCATTTTTGGTCACATGAGATACAATGGTTCCAACTTGATGTAGGGTTGGAATTTCAACTGCTAATCCAATTTTTACGTCATTTTTTGTAAGCGATGGAGCGGATTTTTTAACTGATTTTTTAGTAGATAAAGTTTCAATTTTTTGATTTAATTCTTTTCTTAAAGCATTTGATTTTTTTGCATCTGGCTGATTTTCCAAGGCCTTAATGATTTCACTTGCATCTTCTTTGGCAGAAAGTAAGATTTCGCGTGCTTTTATTTTGGCATTTTCTAAGATTTCTGATTCTTTTTTTTGTAAATTTTCAGAATTTGTTTGATAGGTGTTTTTAAGTGCCTCAATTTCACACAAATTTGTCTCAATTTTGCGTTTTTCTGCTTCTATCTTAGTATAATCATTATGAATACGATTTAAAAGCTCTTCGATGTTTATGGTATCTTCGTTTATAAATTCCTTAGCACGATTAATAACAGTTTCCGAAATTCCTAATTTTTCACTAATAATAAAAGCATTACTGCGACCCGGAACACCAATTAATAATTGATAAGTAGGGGACAAAGTGTCAAAATCAAATGCAACACTAGCATTTTCGAAACCATCTGTAACCAAAGCATAATTTTTGATTTCGTGATAATGCGTTGTTGCTAAAGTTAGAATATTTTTTTTATTTAAATATTCTAAAATGCTAATGGCTAAACTAGAGCCTTCAATTGGATCAGTACCAGAACCTAACTCATCAACTAAAACAAGACTGTTAGAAGTTGCATTATTCAGGATAAAAGCGATATTTGTCATATGTGCCGAAAAGGTGCTTAAAGAATCTGCAATGCTTTGTTCATCTCCAATATCTGCAAAAATTTCATCCAATAGAAAAATTTGACTTCCCTTTTTTGCTGGAATTGGAAGACCACTCATTCCCATTAAAATGAGCAAGCCAACAGTTTTTAGTATAACTGTTTTTCCACCTGTATTTGGACCAGTAATAATCAAACTGGTAAAGTTTTTTCCTAGTTCAATTGAATTTTTAATTGCATTTTCACGTGATATTAGTGGATGATAACAGTCGATTAAATGAATTTGTTTATGATCGTTTATAGTTGGTTTAGTGCACTCATATTTTTTGGAAAATTTAGCTTTAGCAAAAATAAAATCAAGAAGACCGATTAGGTTTTGTGTATTTGACAGAATTTCTGTCTTGTCAAAAAAAAGTGATGACAAATTCATTAAAATATTATCAATTTCTAGGTTTTCTTCATTGTGTAAATTGCCAATTTCGTTATTGATATCGAAGATTACGATTGGCTCAATGAAAACAGTAGAACCACTAGCAGAGATGTCATGGATAAAACCTTTTACTTGGGAGCGATATTCATTTTTAACAGGAATCACAAATCGGTGATTACGAATGGTTACAATCGGTTCTTGAATATATTTTGAATGTAAAATCGAGTGAAGTTTCGTTTGAATTTCTGCTTCGTTTTTTCGAATTTTATCACGTATATTTTTTAGTGTGGAGGAGGCATTGTCAGCTACTGTATTCTCATCAATAATAGCAGATTGAATAGATGTTATTATATTAGGATTTGTGTATAAATTTTCAAATAAATTAGTTAGGTTTAGAAAGTCATCTTTTTCAATCGTATCGGTTTCAAAATAACTTTTTAAATTTTGTGAAACTTGTAAAATATTCATCAAATCAAGTAGTTGTCGGGCATTTAAAGAATGGTGATTGTTTAAATGTTTTAAAGGAATGGTAATATCAGCGATTTCATTTATGGGGATACTTCCAAGACGATATAAAAGTATTTCAGCTTCGCTTGTTTGTTGAAGTGCTTTTTCGATTTCTTTTTTTAGAGTCATTGGAAAAAGCTTATTTACAAAATTTTTTCCAAGGTATGTGATAGCAAAATCAGAGATAATTTTGCGAATTTCATAAAATTCTAGTTTTTCTAAGGCTTTAGAGTTCATCTTTTTTCCTTCCTTTTTTTAGTTTGTTTAAAGTAATTATAGCATGATAAATTGAATTTGTCGATAGGAATAGGAAAAGCAGGTTGACAATCTATTTGATAAAATATATAATTTCATTGAAAATACAAAAAACGGAGGAAGATTATGTATTTTAAAGAGGACGAAGACGAGGATGATATTATTTATGAATTGGATGAATTAGATGATTTAGAAGATTTTGAAATTATGGATGAGGAAGAAAATGAAAATCTGAAAGATTTTGAAGACGAATCAGAAAATATGCCAGAAACTTATGAAGAAATTGAAGAGGATGAGGGTGAGTATGAAGAATTTTCTGAAGAGGAATATGAAGAAACAGAAGAAGATGAAGAAGTTGTAGAAGAGGAACAAAGTATAGAAGAGCAGGAATTAGAACAATTAACCAGTCTAAAAGTAGAATATATTTTTTTAGGATTACTGTTAAACAATCCGAAAGCAATTTCACGATATTATTTTGTGTATGAGGATTGTCATTTTTCTCGCAAAGAATTGGATAATATGTATCGCATTATCCTTTTTCGTGAGTCAGAACAATATGCTTCAGCTATTGCAAAAGAAGGATTTAGATTGCCTATGGAAGCAGAAGATTCCTATGGATTGAAAATTCAGTTACAAGAAATAGCAAGTGAAAAAAATTATGATATTGAGATAGTTTATACAATTTTAAAAAAATTGTTTATTTTAAAGAAAAACTATTTATTAGCACCAACTAAAATTATGAGAGACAGCATTTTAGATATTGTCAATTATGAATTATATAATGAAATGACAGTAGAAGAAGTGGAGAATGCCATTGAACAAATTGGTGTTACAAGTGGACTTAGTCAAGGTAGATTAAATGATGATGCAACAGGCTTTTTATTAAACGATGAGAGCACCTTGGCAACTGGACTTGATTTACCATTTCCAATTCTTTCTAGTGTTTTTAAAGGTATTCGAAAAGGAGAAACTTGGGTTTATGCTATGCCATCTAACTCTGGAAAAAGTAGATTTACAATTAATGTTGCGAGTTTTTTAGCATTTGTCCAAAAAAAGAAAGTTTTAATTATTTCAAATGAAATGTCAGTTGAAAAGATGAGACTTTGTTTGATTACTACAATTTTAAATAATAAAGCTTATCAGATTTTGCATGAACAAGATTTGCATAAAACGGAAGGAGAGCTGCTAGAATTAAAATTTAGACCCGATAAGAAAAAAGGTGTGAAACTTGATGATAAAGGATATATCCAAAGAGAAGAAAACGAATCAATGGAAGATTTTGTACAAAGGCTTTCTGAAATTTCAACGGAATTCAACCAAACAATAGCTACTACAGAATGGCTAAATGAGCAAATTGACAATTCTATTTATTTTATCCACATTACAGAACACACAAATGAAGATTTAAGAAAGATAATCATGAATTATTACTATAAAGAAAACATAGAATATATTTTTTATGATACTTTAAAGGCAGATACAGATAATATCGGAAATGGTGATGAAATCAAAAAAACAGCGACCATTTTGTCAAATTTAGCACAAAAGTTTGAAATCTTTATTGGTTCTTCGATGCAGTTATTGGAAAGTAGTACATTACCAGTAAATTTAACAATTAATGACATGTCTGCTAGTAGAACGGTAAAAGAAGTTTTAGATACTTTATGTTTAATGAAACAAATTAATCCACAAACACTTTCCAAATATGAATATTCAAAGATAGAAGAGGCAAAGGAATATCAAGAATTAGAAATATTTGATGACCCAGATGTAAGATATTATGTTTGTGTTGTTGATAAAAATAGAGCTGGTGCAAAGCCTAAATTATTGTTCCGATTAAATCTAGCTTATAATTTTTGGGAAGAATTGGGTTATGTGAGATTAAAGCAAGAATTTCAGGTGATGGATTAAGGATGAAAGTAATTGTAATCGGTGGTGGACCAGCTGGAATAATAGCTGCAATCACTTCGGCAAAAGCAAAAAATGAGGTAATTTTATTAGAAAAAAATAGTTCTCTGGGACGTAAACTTTTAATTACAGGAAAAGGAAGATGCAATATTACGAGTTCTTTAGAAATGAGTGAATTTATTCGTAATACACCAGGAAATGGGAAGTTTTTATTTAGTGCATTTGGACAATTTACCAATCAAGATATCATTCAGATGCTAAAAGAGAATGGTTTAGAGGTGAAAAAAGAAAGAGGAAATCGAATTTTTCCTGTGACAGATAAGGCACAAAGTGTTTTGGATTGCTTTGTTAAAGAGCTTAAAAAAAATTGTGTTAAGGTGAAGACAAATGCAGAAGTTATTAAAATTAATACGAAAGTGGATTCTGAAGGATTAAAAATAGAAGGTGTTTCCTTAAAGGAAGGTGAAATTTTAAAAGCCGATAAAGTTATTTTAGCAACAGGTGGAAAAAGTTATCCAAAAACAGGATCAACAGGAGATGGATATTATTTAGCACAGAAACTTAGACATACAATCATAGAGCCAAAAGCATCAATCGTTCCACTCAAAGCAGAAAAAAATATATGCCAAGCTTTGCAAGGCTTATCTCTAAAAAATGTAAAAATAAAGTTAGAAAATGCAGAAACAAAGAAAAAAATATATGAAGATTTTGGTGAAATGTTATTTACTCACTTTGGAGTAAGTGGACCAGTAATTTTGAGTTCATCGGCTCATTTATTACGTGTCAAAAATGTATCAGAATTGTTGAAAAATGGAAAAATAAAGCTTGTGATAGACTTTAAACCAGCACTTGACAATAACGAGTTGGATAAAAGAATTAGACGTGATTTTGAAAAAGTTAAAAACAAAGAATATAAAAATAGTTTAGAAAAATTATTGCCACAAAAGATGATTGAAACAATCATTGCATTATCTAAAATTAACCCAACAAAAAAAGTCAATGAAATTACAAAAGAAGAAAGGCATATATTGGTTGAATTACTAAAGAATTTTGAAGTTACAATAACGGGGTTTCGACCAATTGATGAAGCAATTGTAACAGCTGGCGGAATTTCGACCAAAGAAATAAATCCTAAGACAATGGAATCCAAGCTTGTAAAAAATTTATATTTTGCTGGAGAAATCATTGATGTGGATAGTTATACAGGACGGATTTAATTTACAAATTGCTTACTCAACTGGATTTGTAGCAGGAGGTAATCATGTTTAAAACAATTATGGAAAATGTAAGTGCTGAAATAGTAGAGAAAAAATCGAAGTTTATTTCTCATTTGTATTATGTTGAAACAGTTGAAGAGGCAGAAGAATTAATCAAACAAGTGGGGAAAAAATATTTCGATGCTAAGCATAATTGTTATGCTTTTCGTGTAATGACAGAAAACGGAATGGATAGTCGATTTAGCGATGATGGAGAACCTTCTGGAACGGCAGGTCGGACCAATGTTAAATTTTTTGGATTCTCAGAATTTGTGTAATATTTTGTTGATCGTAACAAGATATTTTGGTGGAATTCTACTTGGTACAGGTGGACTTGTTAGGGCTTATACGCAAAGCTCAGTAGAGGCTTTAAATAAGGCACAAATAGTTTATAAAGAACTTGGAATGGAAGTAGAATTTAAGATAGACTATTGTGATTTAGAAAAAATAAAATATTATTTTAAACAACAAAATAGTACTATTTCAGATATAAAATATGATGAAAAAGTAAAAATAATCGCTGAAATGACACAAGAGAATTTGAATAGAATGTTGGAACAGAGAAGAAATCTTAATTTTGTGGTGATTGATTATAAAATTTTAAAGGAAAAATTTATTATTGTTTGAGGAGAAAAAATGGATTTATCAGTATTGACAGGACCAGTTATTGGAGCTATTATTGGTTATGGAACCAATTGGATTGCAATAAAAATGCTATTTAGACCACGAAAACCCATCAAAATAGGGAAATTTACATTGCCTTTTACACCAGGTATTATTCCAAAGCGAAAAGAAAAATTAGCAAAAGCAATTGGTCAAATGGTGGGGAACCATTTGTTTACCCAAAAGGATATACAAGAATTATTATTAACAGATGAAATGGAAATCAAAATTGTAGATGGAATTTTGACAGGTTTGACAAGTAAGAAAACTTTGAAAAATATTTTATTAAAAGGGATGGACGAAGGAACTTATTTACAAATCAGAGAAAAAGTGATGTTATT
>CANBLA010000026.1 GCA_947369305.1 uncultured Clostridia bacterium | reverse complement strand
CCCCAAAACAACAAAACAGACACTCTTTCCCTACACGACGCTCTTCCGATCTGGTATGAGAGAACCAATATTAGTATCTGGAACAGATGGTGTTGGTACCAAATTAAAATTAGCTTTCTTAATGAATAAACATAACACAATTGGACAAGATTGTGTTGCTATGTGTGTGAATGATATTGTATGTTGTGGGGCAAAACCCTTATTTTTCTTGGACTATATGTCACTTTGGAAAAATATTCCAGAAATGGTAGCAGACATTGTAAGCGGTGTAGCAAATGGTTGCAAGCAAGCAGGATGTGCACTGATTGGTGGTGAAACCGCAGAAATGCCAGGTTTGTATGCAGAAGGTGAATACGATTTGGCAGGGTTTGCTGTTGGAATGGTAGACAAAGAGAAAATGATAAATAGTGAAAATATTGAAATTGGAGATAAAGTGATTGGCTTAACTTCAAGTGGTGTTCATTCCAATGGATTTTCTTTGATTCGAAAATTGTTTCGTATAGGAACTGACGAAAATGTCTTACATCATTATCAAAAAGAACTTGGTATGAGTTTAGGAGAATGTTTGCTTACACCAACAAAAATCTATGTAAAACCAATTTTGGAATTGATTTCAAAAGTAAATGTAAAAGGAATCTCACACATTACTGGTGGAGGATTTTATGAAAATATGCCACGTATGTTAAAAGAAGGCATTGCTTTGAATATAAAGGCAAATTCGTATGAAATCCCAGCAATTTTTAAATTGATACAAAAAGCTGGAAATATTCCTGTGCATGACATGTACAATACGTTTAACATGGGAATTGGAATGACTATGATTGTTCCAGAAAAAGAAGTAGAAAAGTCTTTGCAAATATTAAAAGATTGCGGAGAAGAGGCATATTTGATTGGGGAAGTTGTGGAAGGAAACAAAGAGGTTTATATAAATTAATAAAATAATAAGTGCAGATTTCATATCTGCACTTATTCTAAGTTAACACATAAATTGACAAAGACGTATAAATGTGGTATAATATAAATAGGGAAAATATTTTTTATAAAATCAACAAGCCAACTTAGGCAGGAGGAGGGGCAATATGAGTAAAATGGTAGTATTTGAAGTGACGACAAGAGTGAAAAAAGCGGAAATAAAACAGTTGTTTATTGCTAATTATGTACAAGGTGATGAACGGCTGTTTCAGGCAAATTTAGCAGAGGCACAAATTTTGACCGAAGATATGCTTGTTTCTGTTGGTGCTTTTACGACCGTAAAACGGCATACAGATTCGGGATTTATCGTCAAACACTTTCATGCAGGTGACCGCCTTATTTTGACTTCTAAAGGCGATTGGAAGTTTAGGCGTTCTTTGGAGGGGTATATGGCAGTTTTTTGCAAGAGATTGCTTTTATACCGGAAGGATGTTTGCTTTTGGATAAGAAGCCTTTTGAAGAGGAATGAATTGGGCACAATTAATAGAGAATGTCTCTACTATCTCGAAAGTCATTGAAAGAAATAAGAGCAGGTAAGCAAGATTATAATGATCAAGTTTACCTGCTTTTATTGAAAAAAGAATAATAATGTAATATAATATAGTAAAAATCTAAAGGAGAAAACAATGAGTATTTATAATAAATTCGAACAGATTGAAGAAAAAAATAAAATCTTAATAAAAAAAGCAATTGAGATAATGAAGCAAGTATCTGATCCAAAACATTCATTATCTCATATGGAGTCGGTTGTTCAATATACGAAAGAAATATTAGAAAATGTAGAAGAAGCTGACAAAGAAATTTGCCTTATTTCTGCTTATTGGCATGATGTGGGAAGAAGTGTGCAGGAAAAAGGTCATGCTAAACTTAGTGCAGATATGTTACAAGAAGAAATGCAAAACTTGGGATATGATGAAGAAATTATTCAAAAATGTTATTTGGCAATTTATAAACATAGTTGGAAAGAAGAACCAGCAACATTGGAAGGAAAAATTATTCGTGATGCAGATAAAATTGATTTTGTAGGAATTGGCAGATGGAAACAATGCATAGAAACAAATTGTAAATTTAATAAAATTTTGCAATTATTACCAACTATGAGAAAAGAACTTTTGGAATTAGAATCTTCGAAGGAAATTTTTGACCGAGAAATTGGAAATTTGGTGGTGTATTTACATGATAAAATTTTTGGAATTGTTTAATAAAACAAATAGGTAAATGAATTTTTTATCCTTTTTTCTTGAAAAATTTGTCATTTTATTTTATAATAAAAATACTTAGAAGTAACGCATTATGCTCAAATAAAAAATAGGAGGAAAGCCCATGTCAGTCAAAAGAATTTATGTTCAAAAAAAACCAGGATTTGATGTAGAAGCAAATGATTTATTAAACGATATACAAGAAAATCTACAAATTAAAACGTTAGAAAAAATAGAGATACTAAACCGATATGATGTAGAAGGAATCACACAAGAGGTTTTTGAAAAAGCCAAAGGCACGATTTTTTCGGAGCCACAAGTTGACCATTATTTTGTAGAAGATTATCCAGTTAAGCCAAATACAAACGTTTTTGGAGTCGAATTTTTGCCAGGGCAATTTGACCAAAGAGCGGGTTCTTTATCCGAATGTTTGCAAATTCTATCGAGTGGCAAAAAGCCAATCTCGAAATCTGCGAAAATTTATATTCTATCAGGCAATTTAAACGATAAAGAAATTGAGAAAATTAAAAAATATATCATCAATCCCGTTGATTCCAGAGAATGTTCTTTAGAAAAAGCAGAAAATTTAGAAGAACAAATGGACGAACCACAAGATGTTGCCGTAATCGAAGGCTTTATCAATATGACAGACGAAGATAGCGAAAAATTCTATAAAAAATACGGATTTGCCATGGATATGGCAGACTTAAAGTTCTGTCAAACCTACTTCAAAGAAACCGAAAAAAGAGACCCTACCATGACAGAAATGAAAATGATTGACACTTACTGGTCAGATCACTGTCGCCACACGACTTTCCTTACCAAACTAGAAAAAATCGAAATTGACTGGGATTTGCTATCTAAAGTTTATGAAGAATACATAAAATCCAGAGAATATGTTTACGAAGGAAAAAAAGCCAAAGACATTTGTCTTATGGACTTAGGAACTATTGTTGCCAAAGAATTAAAAAAACGAGGACTCCTAAAAAACTTAGACGAATCCGAAGAAATCAATGCTTGCAGTTTTCGTGCAGAAATTTTGGTGGGTGGAACGAAGGAAGAATATTTAATTATGTTCAAAAACGAAACCCATAATCATCCAACCGAAATTGAGCCATTTGGCGGAGCAGCAACCTGTCTTGGTGGGTGTATTCGTGACCCACTATCAGGCAGAGTGTATGTCTATCAAGCCATGCGCATTACTGGTTGTGGCGACCCAAGACAAACTGTAGCCGATACCATGCCAAACAAATTGCCACAACGTAAATTAACCAATGAAGCGGCACGCGGTTATAGTTCTTATGGAAATCAAATTGGACTCGCAACAGGACAAGTTGCCGAAATTTATGATGATGGTTATTTAGCCAAAAGAATGGAATTAGGGGCTTTAATTGGAGCAGCTCCTAAAGAAAATGTCGTAAGACAAAGACCGAAAGCAGGCGATATAGTTGTTCTTTTAGGCGGACGTACAGGTCGTGACGGATGCGGAGGAGCAACAGGAAGTTCCAAAGCACACACGAGCGAATCTTTGACAACCTGTGGTGCAGAAGTGCAAAAAGGAAATGCACCAGAGGAGAGAAAAATTCAAAGATTATTTCGAAATCCAGAAGCAACCCAATTAATCAAACGATGCAACGATTTTGGCGCAGGTGGTGTATCTGTTGCAATTGGCGAATTGGCAGATGGGCTTGTAATCAACTTAGACAAAGTTCCTAAAAAATATGAAGGTTTGGACGGAACCGAACTTGCGATTTCCGAATCTCAAGAAAGAATGGCAGTAGTAATTGCCAAAGAAAATGTTGAAAAATTTATTGACTTGGCTGAAAAAGAAAATATTGAATCCACCATTGTGGCAGAAGTTGTGGAAGAAGCACGTGTCAAAATGTTTTGGCGAGGAAAATGCATTGTGGACATTAGCCGTGAATTTTTGGATACAAATGGAGATGTGAAAAAAACGGAAGTTTTTGTTCAGAAGCCAGATTACGAAAAATCTCCTTTACAAACCATGAGAAATCCAAAAGATATGGAAGCTAAATGGAAAGAAACAATTGCAAGCCTAAATTGCTGTTCTCAAAAAGGTTTGGTCGAAAGATTTGACAGCACAATCGGAGCCAATACAGTTTTGATGCCATTTGGTGGAAAATATCAATTAACACCAGCAGAAGGCATGGTTGCTAGAATTCCAACGTTAAAAGGTTATACGAATACAGGAACGATTATGACCTATGGCTACAACCCAGAAATTGCAAAATGGAGTCCATTTCATGGTGCTGTTTACGCGATGATTGAGTCGATTACCAAATTAGTTGCCATTGGCGGTGATTACAAAGAGTCTTGGCTAACTTTGCAAGAGTATTTTGAAAAATTGGGAACGGATAGCAAACGTTGGGGAAAACCATTTTCTGCATTGCTTGGAACGTATTTGGTTCAAGAAAAATTGGGGATTGCTTCGATTGGTGGAAAAGATAGTATGTCTGGTTCTTATAACGAATTGGATGTACCGCCAACGGTTGTGTCATTTAGTGTTTCTACTGTAGATATTAACAAGGTAGTTTCAAGTGAATTCAAAAAGGCAGGTTCTAAAATTGTCTTATTAAGAAGCAAGATGGATCCTGATTTCTTGCCAGATTTTGAAGATTTGAAAGAAAATTATGAAATCGTACATAATTTAATCGAGCAAGGGAAAGTGCTATCGATTGGAACTGTTCGAAATGGAGGATTGGCAGATGTTTTGACAAAGGCATGTATGGGAAATAAACTTGGTTTGAAAATAACAGCAGATGTGAATTGGTTTGAATTGATGTATGGTTCGTTTGTGATAGAATTAGCAGAAGATGTTGAAAATTCTAAATTTACCCAATTAGGAACAACGTGTGACTGCGGAGAAGTTGTGATTGGTGATGTGAAAATGCCGATTGAAGATTTGATTGAAATTTGGCAAAAACCATTGGAAAAAGTATTTCCAACAAAAGTGAAAGCTGAAAATCGAGTAGTAGAAACTATTGTGTCAGATAAAAAATGTACGATAAAATGTACCAAACCGATTGCGAAACCACGTGTGTTTATTCCAGTATTTCCGGGCACAAATTGCGAATATGATTTGACCAAAGCGTTTGAAGATGCAGGAGCAATCGTACATACAAGTGTATTTAAAAATATAAAACCAAATGATGTGGCAGATTCGATAGAAGAATTTGCAAGACAAATCAAACAGGCTCAAATTATCATGTTGCCAGGCGGATTCAGTAGCGGAGATGAGCCAGATGGTTCTGGAAAATTTATTGCTTCTGTGTTCCGAAATCCAAAATTAAAAGATTTGATTCATAGCCATTTATATGAAAATGATGGCTTGATGCTCGGAATTTGCAATGGGTTCCAAGCTTTGGTAAAAACGGGATTGTTGCCTTATGGAAAAATTATGGAGATGGATGATACGATGCCAACGCTTACCTTTAATCAAATTGCAAGACATCAATCTTGTATGGTAAATACAAAAATAACGTCAAAAATGTCGCCTTGGTTTAGTAAAGTGGAACTTGGTGAGGTGTTTACGATTCCAGTTTCGCATGGGGAAGGAAGATTTGTTGTGTCAGAGCAAATGTATCAAGAGTTGCTTAAGAATGGACAAATTGCTACGCAGTATGTTGATTTTGATGGAAATGCGAGTATGGATATTAACTTTAATCCAAATGGTTCGAATTATGCGATTGAATGTATTACGAGCCCAGATGGAAGGATTATGGGTAAAATGGGACATTCGGAGAGATGTTATAGGGATATTTATAAGAATATGCCGGGAAACAAGGATCAGAAATTGTTCGAGAGTGGAGTAGCATATTTTGCATAGAGATAAAGATATTTTTGGTTAAACCTTTATTATATCATATTTATGTAAAAATGTCAAGTTGACAGAATGTGAAAAATATGGTATAATTAAAGGTAGGGCTTATGTTAGAGAAATAACTGAAAAATGTTGTTTCTCTATTTTTTGCCACAAAGTATTGAAAAAAGAAGAAAAACGGATATACTAAATATAAATAAATTGTGTATTACATCATACTGATTTATAAAAGATTTCAAGGTTAAACAAAACAGGTTGCTGTCACTACCTGTTTGTGCTTTTTATAAAATTGAGAAGCTGAATTCAGATGAAGACTATTCAAAAAAAGTATACCTTACATAGAGGTTGTCAGGTCAAATGTGGAAATTCTAATTGAATCTAACCGAGATTTGGTGAATATAGCGGTGTAACTTGGAGAGAAGTGAATAAATTTCTTTGAGATACTTTTGGAAGGCAAGAAATAGACTCTTCTTATATAATACTGTTTGGAGAATAAAATCTGTAAAATGTCCCCTGCCTTGTAGTTTTAGGGCAGGGGATTTTTTGTTTTTTGCTATAAAATAATAAAAAAATAGCACAAAAAGGCTTGACTTATTATTCAAAATGATATATAATACTATGGTAATTTTATACAAAACCGTTATATAATTTTTATTTTCAAGAGGAATTAGGTAGAAGAGGAACTATTTTAAAAAAGCTGTTTTTAAGCAGGGATGGTTTTTTTTAATAACAACCTTTTATCTAAGAGGGTCTTGAAAAGTAAAGTTCATATATTACCTGCTAAATTTTGAAAAAAGGTGGTTTTTATTTTGGTAAAGGTAAAAGATGTCGAGCACGAAAAATGCGTGCGCAAAACATTTTCAAAGATTGGAGATTTTATAGATATACCTAATCTTTTGAAAGTGCAAAAAGATTCATATGACTGGTTTATTGAAGAAGGATTAGGTGAAGTATTAAAAGATATTTCGCCTATTATTGATTATTCGGGAAACCTAGTTTTAGAATTTTTTGACTACTACATGGAAGAAAAAACAAAGTATTCTTTGGAAGAAGCAAAAGAAAGAGATGCAACTTATTCAACCAGATTACACGTAAAGGTACGTTTAATTAACCGTGAAACAGGCGAAATCAAAGAACAAGAGATTTACTTAGGTGATTTTCCACTAATGACTGATAGTGGAACATTTGTCATTAACGGTGCAGAAAGAGTTGTTGTCAGCCAATTGGTTCGTTCACCAGGTTGTTATTATGATTCTAGTTACGATAAAGTTGGAAAGAAACTATACACCGCAACCATTATGCCAATTCGTGGTGCATGGATTGAATATGAAACTGACAGCAATGACATATTCTATGTTCGAATTGACCGAACAAGAAAATTACCAGTAACTTGTCTTTTAAGAGCAATTGGGCTAGACACAGACGACAAAATACTTGATTTTTTCGGCGAAGAAGACAAACTTTTAGCAACAATTGCAAAAGATCCTGTAAAAACGGTTGACGATGCTTTAATCGAAATTTACAAAAAATTAAGACCAGGTGAACTTCCAACTGTTGAGGCTGCTCGTAATTTATTCAATGGATTATTTTTCGATAATAGACGTTACGATTTAGCTAAAGTTGGACGTTACAAATATAACAAAAAACTATGTTTGGCAGACAGAATTGCTAACCATATTGCTTATGAAACGATTGCAAATCCTGAAACAGGTGAGGTTTTTGTGGAAAAAGGAGAAGTCATTTCAAGAGAAGTGGCACGTGAAATCCAAAATTCTGGTATCAATAGTGTATTTGTCAAAATCGAAGATAAAAAAGCAAAAGTTATTGGTAATGGTGTTGTTAATATTAAAAACTTTATTAAACCAGAAATTGCTGATGAATTGAAAATTAAAGTGGATGTCAATTATGAAGTCCTAAAAAATATTTTGGAAAATGCTAAAGACGACAAAGAATTAAAGAAAATCCTAGAAGAGAGAATGGATGAATTAATTCCAAAACATGTCGTAACAGAAGATATTCTAGCTTCTGTTAACTACTTATTAAACTTAGAATACAATACTTATATATCTTCTCCAGAAAAACCAAGATTGGGAAAAGTAGACGATATCGACCATTTAGGAAATAGACGTATCAGATGCGTTGGTGAACTTCTACAAAACCAATTTAGAATTGGTTTGACAAGACTAGAAAGAGTTGTTCGTGAGAGAATGACCCTTCAAGATTTAGATGTTATCACACCACAAAGTTTGATTAACACGAAACCAATTACGTCATCCATTAGAGAATTCTTTGGAAGTTCACAGCTTTCACAATTTATGGATCAAACCAATCCACTTTCTGAATTAACCCATAAAAGAAGAATTTCAGCCTTAGGACCCGGTGGTTTATCAAGAGAAAGAGCAGGTTTTGAAGTACGTGATATTCATTATACGCACTATGGTAGATTATGTCCAATTGAATCACCAGAAGGACCAAATATTGGGTTGATTTCAGCTCTTTCGACATTTGCAATTATTAACGATTATGGATTCATCGAAACACCATATAGAAAAGTTGACCAAAAAACAGGAACTGTAACTGACGAAGTAGAATACATGACTGCAGATGAAGAAGACAATTTTATTATTGCCCAAGCATCTGAGCCAGTTGATGAGAATAATTGCTTAACGAATAAAAGAATTCGTGTTAGACAGCGCGAAGAAATTAAAGAAATTGACAAAAACAAAGTTGATTATATTGATATTTCACCAAAACAATTAGTGTCTGTTGGTGCAGCTATGATTCCATTCTTGGAGCACGACGATGCTAACCGTGCTTTGATGGGTGCTAACATGCAACGTCAAGCCGTTCCGCTTATGATTACTGATTCACCAATGGTTGGAACAGGGATTGAATACAAAGCAGCTAAAGACTCTGGTGTTGTAGTAATTGCGGAAGATAATGGTGTAGTTCAAAAAGTCGTTGGTGATGAAATTGTTATTAAAGAGGAATCGGGAAAAACAAGGACGTATACGTTAAGAAAGTTTAAAAGAACAAATGGTGCAACGTGTATTAATCAAAGACCAATTGTTAAGGAAGGCGAAATTGTAAAACGTGGTGATGTTATTGCTGATGGACCTGCTACTGACAAAGGAGAAATGGCTTTAGGTAAAAATTTACTAATTGCTTTTACAACATGGGAAGGTTACAACTACGAAGATGCGATTTTGCTATCAGAAAGATTGGTAAAAGAAGACGTTTTGACGTCTATTCATATTGAAGATTACGATTGCGAATGCCGTGACACGAAATTAGGTCCAGAAGAAATCACACGAGATATTCCAAATGTTGGTGAAGATGCGTTAAGAGATTTGGATGAAAACGGTATTATCCGCATTGGTGCTGAGGTTGGACCAGGTGATATTTTAGTTGGAAAAGTAACACCAAAAGGAGAAACGGAATTAACAGCAGAAGAAAGATTACTGCGTGCTATCTTTGGTGAAAAAGCAAGAGAAGTAAGAGATACATCTCTTCGTGTGCCACATGGTGAGCAAGGAACGATTGTTGACGTCAAAGTTTATACCAGAGAAAATTCAGATGAATTGGGACCTGGTGTGAACCAAATTATCCGTGTTTATATTGCGCAAAAAAGAAAAATATCTGTGGGAGATAAAATGGCAGGTCGTCATGGTAACAAAGGTGTTATTTCAAGAATTTTGCCAGAAGAAGATATGCCATTTATGCCAGATGGAACACCAGTTGATGTCGTTTTAAATCCATTGGGTGTGCCTTCTCGTATGAATTTGGGTCAAGTTTTGGAAGTACATTTAGGGGCAGCAGCACGTATGTTAGGTTGGAAATTGGCTACTCCAGTATTTGATGGGGCAACCGAAGAAGATATCGAAGCATGCTTAGAAATGGCTGGCTTAGAAACAAATGGAAAAACTATTTTATATGACGGAAGAACTGGTGATCCGTTTGACAAGCCAATTACAGTTGGTGTGATGTACATGTTAAAACTTCACCATTTGGTTGATGACAAAATTCATGCTCGTTCAACAGGTCCATATTCATTAGTTACACAGCAACCTTTAGGTGGTAAAGCGCAATTTGGTGGACAACGTTTTGGAGAGATGGAAGTTTGGGCATTGGAAGCATATG